>NZ_JAQOWX010000057.1:0-35368 GCF_028462495.1 Paucibacter sp. XJ19-41 | reverse complement strand
GGCGCCCGCCCGCGCGACGCGGCCCGCCGACTCGCGGGCGCTATTGACCCTCAGCGAGTGAACAACCGGGCCGCATGCAGGCCCAGGCCGGTGGCGACCGAGGCAAAACGGTCGCCGCGCACCGCCGCTGCCGCCGGGAAGCCGGCCGAGATGCGGTCGGCCAACAGGCGCAGGCCGGTCGAGCCGCCGGTGAAATAGAGCGCGTCGATCTGCTCGGGCTTCAGTCCGGCCTGGGCCACGGTTTCATGACCGGCCTGGACAATGCGGTTGATGTCGGCATCCAGAGATTCGACGGCCACTTGCTCGCTCAGTGGCACGCTCAGGCCGCGCTCGACCAGGCTCAGGTCGATCTCGGTGTCGCCACCACCGGAAACAGCAATCTTGGCGCCCTCAGCGCGCGCCGCCAGCTCATGGCCCAGATGGTCCTCGATCACCGTCATCAGGCGCTGGTGATGGACCGGGTTGCCGTAGAAGCTCTTCATCGCGCGCAGCTCGGAGACGCGGCCGGGGCTGTAGACGGTGTTGATCAGATGCCAGGTGGCGAGGTCGAAGTAGACGCCGCTGGGCACCTCGCGGGCCGGCGAGCCCGCGCGCTCCGGGCCGTGCGAGCGGTAGCCCAGCTCGCGCAGGATGCTGGCTAGCTCGATATGGCGGTCGAAGTCGGTGCCGGCGATGTGCACGCCGTGGTTGGCCAGGATGTCGTCGCGGCGGTCCAGGCGACGCATGCGCTCGGGGCCGACCCGCACGATGGAGAAGTCCGAGGTGCCGCCGCCAATGTCGGCCACCAGCACGATGCGCTCGTCACTGATCTGGCTCTCGTAGTCGAAGGCTGCGGCGATGGGCTCGAACTGGAAATGCACATCGTTGAAGCCCACCGCATGGGCGGCGGCCTCCAGCGAGGCCTGGGCGGCGGCGTCCCGTGCCGGCTCGCCGTCGACGAAGAACACCGGGCGGCCCAGCACCAGATGGTTCAGGGGCGCCGCAGCGCCGGCCGCCAGCGCCGAGTTGCGCAGGCGCTTCAGATAGCCGGCCAGGATGTCCGCGTACTTGACGCCGCGGCCGCCGCCGACATCGGTGGTCTGGTCGATCAGGCCCGAGCCGAGGATGCTCTTCATCGAGCGCATCAACCGGCCCTCGGCGCCCTCCACATAGGCGGCCACGGCGGCGCGGCCGAAGGCGCGCGGCGGGCCGTCGGCATCGTGCCGGCCTTCGACGAAATAGAACACTGCCGTCGGCATGGTCTGGTGGCCGGGCTCCAGCTCGACCAGGCGCATGCCGGGGCCATCGGCGCGGGGAATCGCGATGGCCGAGTTGGAGGTGCCGAAGTCAATGGCGCAGAACGTGGCAGGCGAACTCATGGAGATCCGGCATCAGGAGAGGGGGCGCGGATTGTAGCGAGCCCCGTGCGGATCGCCTATTCAGGCCGGCGCCATGCTCCGGATCGGCTTGGCCGGCAGGGCGTCGCCGTAGAAGGCGAAATCCATCTCCGGCGCGCGGCCAGCCATCAGCTCGGCCAGTGCATGGCCGGAGCCGGCGCCATGGGTCCAGCCCAGGGTGCCATGGCCGGCATTGAGCCAGAGGTTGCTCGCCTTCTTGCTGCGGCCGATGTAGGGGATGTTGGTCGGCGTGCTGGGGCGCAGGCCGGTCCAGTACTTGGGTTCGCTGGTGTCGGCCACGCCGGGGAACAGCTCCTCGTAGCGCTTGACCAGCGAGGCGCAGCGGGCCCGCGAGGTGGGGCTGTCCAGGCTGGTGTCGAAGCCGGCCAGCTCGGCGGTGCCGGCGATGCGGATATGGTCGCCCAGGCGGGAGATCGCGATCTTGCGGCCGTCGTCGAGCAGGCTGACGACGCTGGCCTGCTCGGGCTTCTTCAGCCGCAAGGTGGCCGAGTAGCCCTTGGCCGGGTAGATGGCCAGGTACTCACCCAGCGGCTTCAGCAGCGCCGGCGTGTACGAGGCCATCGCGGCGACATAGGCGTCGGCCTTCAGCGCGAGTTTCTTGCCGGTTTCCCGCGAGGCGACCTGGGCGCCCGTGATCTGGCCGCCGCTGTGTTCCAGCGCCAGCACATCGTGATTCCACAGAAAGGTGGCGCCGCGCTCGGCGCACAGCTGGGCCAGCTTTTGCGTGAAGACCCGGGCATCGCCCGACTCGTCGCTGGGCGTGAAGGTGCCGCCGTGGATATGGGGGCCGAAGGCGGCCAGGGCCGGCTCGACCTTCAGCACCTCGTCGCGGTTCAGCACGCGGCGGTCGACGCCATGGCGGCGCATGATCTCGGCACCGACCGCGCCGGCCTCGAAGTCCGCCTGGCTGGAGAAGAAGTGCAGGATGCCGCGCTCCAGGCGCTCGTACTCGATGCCCGTCTGCGCGACCAGGGTCTTCAGCGAGGCATGGCTGTAGCGGCCCAGCTGCACCAACTGCTCGACATTGCGCTCGAAGGCCGAGGTCGTGCACTGGGTCAGGAAGCTCAGGCCCCAGCGCCACTGCGCCGGGTCCATGCGCGGGCGGAACAGCAGCGGCGAGTCCTCGCGCAACAGCCATTTGGCCACCTTGAAGGGCGCGCCGGCATTGGCCCAGGGCTCGCAGAAGCTGACCGAGATCTGCGCGCCGTTGGCAAAGCTGGTCTCCAGCGCCGCATCGGGCTGCCGATCAACCACCGTGACCTCATGGCCCTGCTCCAGCAGATACCAGGCGGTGCTGACGCCAATAATGCCCGCGCCCAACACGACGATTTTCATAACGGCTCCATCAAGAATTGCAGACCCAGACCGCCCCAGGACTTTGTCGCAGCCATGGCGGTTGCCGACGCAGCTGCAGCGTGGCCGGATTGTCGGCACGGTCTCCGTATTCATGAAGGTACATTCATATTTGTCGGAGTACATTAAGAGAACTTATGAAAGACCTCGACTCCGCCGGCCTTGATTGCCTGGCCGCGCTGGCCGATGAACGCAGCTTCGAGCGCGCCGCCCAGCGCCTGGCGATCACGCAGAGCGCGGTCTCGCAGCGCCTGCGCAGCCTGGAAGCCCAGGTCGGCCAGCTGCTGGTGGTGCGTTCGCGGCCGCTGCGGCTGACCGAGGGCGGCAAGGTGCTGCTGCGCTTTGCACGCCAGCTGCAGGCGCTGCGCAGCGATGTGGTGCGCGAGCTGGGCGCGCGCGCCGCGCCGCATGAGCGCGTGGCGATCGCGATCAATGCCGACAGCCTGGCCACCTGGGTGCTGCCGGCGCTGGAGCCGGTGGTGCAGCAGGGGCTGCGCGAGGGCTATGGGCTGGAGCTGGTGGTCGACGATCAGGACTTCACCCATGACTGGCTGCGCCAGGGCGAGGTGCTGGGCTGCGTCAGTACGGTCCGCCAGGCGCTGCGCGGCTGTACGGTGCAGCCGCTGGGGGTGATGCGCTATGTCGCGGTGGCCAGCCCGGACTTCATGCGCGAGCAGCTGCCGAGCGGGCTGACGGCCGGCAACTTCGCCCAGACGCCTTTCCTGGTGTTCAACCGCAAGGATGACACCCAGGTGCTCTGGGTGGCCAAGGCTTTTGGCGTGCGTGCACCGCGCCTGCGCGAGCGTTATGTGCCGTCCAGCGAGGCCTATGTGCGGGCCGTGGGCATGGGATGGGGGGTCGGTGTTGCGCCCGAGCTACAGGTGCGGCCGCTGATCGCCAGCGGCGAGTTGGTCTGTCTGAGGCCCGAGATCAGTGTCGACGTGACGCTGTACTGGCACCAATGGAAGCTGGTGTCGGAGCTGGTGGCCGCGCCGACCCGGGTGGCCCTGCTGGACCAGATCGGCCAGGCGCTGGCCCTGGGGGCCAAGAAGTCGCTGGGCTCGGCTTAGCGCTCGGGCTCGATGTGCAGGGCGTCGGCGTTGACACTCACGCCGGCAACGAAGCGGGGGCGCTGCTGGGTGCTTTCGGTGATGGCGGCCAGCCACAAGGTGCTCAGCACGACGGCGCCGACAATGGCCCGGCTGAGCCAGGTGAGGACTTCAAAGTTCATCGGATCTTTTTGTTGGCGCACGGACGGGCTTGTCTGTGCGAGGGGCGCAGCTTAAGCCGCAGCCAGGGTCGCAGCCATCCTCCCCAAGTGGGATGGCGCAACACCGATCAAATCGGTCATGCAGTAGGCCCGATGACGCGGCGCGGCACTGCATCGGATTGTTGCCAAATGTGATTGCGTGCGGTTTTCCCAACTACCTGGGCTTTTCCACCCACTTTGGGGATTCTTCTGCGGGCGCAGCGGCGCACACTGGATGCAGCCCCTCAGCCACGAACACTTGCGAGGTTCGATATGCGATTCACCCCAGCTTTGCGCTTTTTCCGCAAGAGTTCAGCCGCCAGCGACGCACATGACCCGGCCGATCTCGGCACGGCTTTCGGCATGGAAGCGAGCCTGGAGGGCGACGAGGGCTACGCAAGCAGCCAGCCGCCACCCTATGAGCTGGAGTCGGAACGCGCCGCCCGGGCCGCGCTGGAGTCGCCGCTGGCCTGGCTGAGCCGGCGCAGCGGTCACTGAGTTCTTTCTCGCCCGCCGGTCAGCGCACCAGCAGCACCGGCGCGGTGCAATGCGCCATCACCTTGGTGGCGACCGAGCCCATCACCAGATTGCCCAGGCTGCTGTGGCCATGTGAGCCCAGCATCAGCAGGTCGAACTTGCCCTTGTTGGCCAGCGCGGCGATCACATCGGCGGCCGGACCGACCTTGCTGACGAATTCGGCCTGGATCTTCTGTTTGCTGAAGAAGCTGCGGATGGTCTTCAAGACCTTCTCGGCCTCGTCGTCGTAGTAGCTTTTCAGCACTTCCTTGTCCAGCACGGCGGCCGCGCGCGGCGGCACGGCCGGCACAGCATGGACCACGGTGTACTGATGTGCGCTGCCCAGCCATTCGTCGTGGGCGGCCAGATAGGCCAGCATGCGCTTGGTATAGGTACTGCCGTCGACCGCGACCAAGATTTTCATAGTCTCTGCTCCTGTGTTGTTGAGGTTGTCGGCACAGTCTGGCACAAGAGCTGGCCCCCACGGCTTGATTCTCGTCAAGCCGGCTGGTCGAAGACCTCGATCAGGCGCTGGCCGTCATGGCCGTCGGCCTCGCCTTTGCGCGCGTGGCCGCGGGCATTGCACAGCACGCGACAGCCGTTCAACCGATAGTCATGCCGGCAATGCAGATGGCCATGCAGCCACAGCCGTGCGCCGCCCAGCAGCGCTTCGTCATCGTTGCAGAAACTGGCGGTGCCGGGTTGGCGGCCGTAGCGCGGGTCGGCGCTCTGGATGCTGGGCGCGAAATGGGTGATGACGACGGTGGCGTCCCAGCCCGGGCCCTGCTCGCCGAGCGCGAGTTGCTGGGCCAGCCAGTCGCGGCAGCGCAGGGCTTCGTCACGGACCGCGGCGGCGTCGAAGGGGTGGCCGTTGCGGGTGGCCGCCATCACGCGCTGGAAGTAGCCGGCCGCTCGCATCGCGCGCTCGCGCTGGGCCGAACCGAACAGGTCGAAGTCGCTCCAGCGCGTGCTGCCGACAAAGCGCACGCGCCGACCTTCGCCATCGTTGATCACCAGGCTGGCGTCGTCCAGCATCAGGAAACCGAGTTCGCGGGCCAGTGCGTGCAGGCCGGTGCGTGCGCTGTCGACATCGCGGCCGTCGTACTCATGATTGCCGGGCACGAACAGCACCGGCACCGGCCAGTCGCGGAACAACTCCAGGCCTCGCCACGTGCTGTCGACATCGCCGGCCAGCACCAGCAGCTCGGCGCCGGGGGCCGGGCGGGGTTCATAGCTCTCGGTCTCCAGGTGGAGGTCCGAGATCAGCTGCAGCCGCATCGCGCTAGTTGGAGCCGTGGCAGACCTTGTACTTGCGCCCCGAGCCGCAAGGGCAGGGGTCGTTGCGGCCGACCTTGGGGCCTTCACGCTTGAGCGTCTCGACCCGGTAGCGGTGCTCCTGGGTCAGATCGCAGAGATCGGCCACCGTGACGACCAGCTCCTCGATCGCGTCGTCCAGGTCTTTCAGCGGATGCTCGCGGTCCAGGGTCGCGACGATCTCCTTCTCTTCCGGCGTCTCGGCCGGCAGATGGCGATACAGGCGGGCCAGCGCGGCCATCACCGCATCGTCGGGCATATCGGCCAGCTCGGGGAAGCACAGGCAGGCGTGCTGGAAGCCGGCCACCCAGGGCATCAGGGTGCGCGAGATCGGACTCATCTCGGCATAGGTGGCACGCGCCTCGGCCTGCTCGGCATCGTCGTCGGGCGAGGGGGCCTCGGGCGTGGCGTTCTCGTCCAGGTCCAGCACGACCGGGTCGAACCAGCCGTCCTCCACCATCGCGCGATTCAGTGCGGTGTGGCGGCGCTCGACCAGCTCGCGGATGCGCGCCAGCCAGACCGGGTCGACCTCCTCGGGCAGCACGCCGCCGTCGTAGTCGAAGATATTGGGCAGCCACTCGTCGATCTCGATCAGGCGGGGCTGGACCAGCACGCCGCACAGATAGCCGTCCAGCATGGAGGCATCCAATGCTTCCAGCGGGTCGGGGGTGGTGGCAAGCAGTTCGTCGAGTTCGGCGAACTCGGCGTCGCTCAGGTCGCGGGAGGAGGGGGCGGTGGGGCTCATGCGGCGATTGTCGCCGCTGTTGCCGCTTCCACCAGCCGCTCGCGCATCCAGCGCTGGGCGCTGCGTTCTTCGTTGCGCAAATGCCAAAGCATGTCCACATGGACCCGCGCCAGCGGCATCGGCAGCGGCCGCTCGACCAGGCGCTGCTTGTAGCCGGTGGCTTCGACAAAGGAGGCCGGCAGCACGGTCAGCAGATCGGACTGCGCGACGATGCGGCCGGCGGTGAAGAACTGGTTGACCGTCAGCATGATGCGGCGGCTGCGCCCCAGCGCCGTCAGCGCCTCGTCGACAAAGCCATGGGGTCGGCCCGAGAAGCTGACCAGCAGATGGTGGGCGGCGCAGTAGCGGTCCAGGTCCAGCTCGAGCTCGGCCAACGGATGGTCGCGCCGCATCGCGCAGACATACTCGCTCTCGTACAGGCGGTGTTGGCGGATCGCGCTCATCACGCCCTGGGCCTGTAGCGCCGCGACGGCGCCGGGGAAGTAGCCCAGCGCGAAGTCCGCCTCGCCCTGCTCCAGCAGCGAGCGCGGGTCGCGCGTGGTCAGCGGCAGCACATGGATATTGGCCAGGGCCTGGAGGCGCTCCAGCTCGGCCACCAGCGGCGGCAGCACCAGCGCGGCGGTGGCGTCGGCCATCGCGATCCGGAAGGTCTGCTCCTGCTGGTCGGGCTGGTAGTCGCCCGGGTCCAGCACCAGGCGCAGCCGGTCCAGGGCGGCGCGCACCTCGGGCCACAAGCCCTCGGCCCGCGAGGTCGGCTTCATGCCGAAGGCCTGGCGCACGAACAGCTCCTCGCCCAGGGTCTCGCGCAGCCGCTTCAGCGCATGGCTGACGGCCGGCTGCGTCATCGCCAGGCGCTGGGCGGCGCGGGTCAGGCTGCGCTCCGCCATCACTGCGTCAAAGACCCGCAGCAGGTTGAGATCGAGGGTGCGGAAGTTCATCGCGGGCCAAAACGTGAGTTATGTCTTCTGTTTATATATCCAATGCCGAAGATTCATTGGATTCAAAACTAGGGTTTACCCCATAATCTCGTCATCGGCTCCAAAAGAGCTTCAACACAGAGAGTTAAGCCATGAGCGTCGCATCCCAAACCTTCGGTCTTCCCCTGCATCGCAACGTGCGTCACGGCGGTTCCTTCGCCTCGATCGGCGCCCGTCTGTGGCTGCGCATGATCGCCTCCGTCAAGGCCCAGCTGGCCCTCGCCGCCGAGCGCCGCGCCGAGCGCGAGCTGCTGGACCTGGCCGCCCAGTACGAGAGCAGCATGCCCTCGTTCGCCGCCGAGCTGCGCGCGGCCAACGCCCGCCGCCGCTGAAGTCCTGCCGGTCTTTTCGACCGGCTGGCACGCAAAAAAGCCCGCTTTCAGCGGGCTTTGTCTTTTCTGCAGGTTAGTGCTTACTCGGCGGCCAGACGTTGCTCGATCTTGGCCTTGGTGGCCGGCAACTCGGTCGGCAGGTGGTAGGCCAGTTGCTCAAACAGCTGCTCGTGCAGGCCCAGCTCGGTCTGCCAGGCGGCCTTGTCGATGCTGGTGACCTGCTCGAACTGGGCCGGGCTGAAGTCCAGGCCTTCCCAGTTCAGGTCCTGGTAGCTCGGCGTGATGCCGAACACATGCTCTTCGCCGTGCCCTTGGCCTTCGACGCGCTCCAGCATCCACTTCAGCACGCGCATGTTCTCGCCATAGCCGGGCCAGACGAACTTGCCGTCGGCGCCCTTGCGGAACCAGTTGACGCAGTAGATCTTGGGCAAGGTGGCACCGCTGGCCTGCAGTTTCTTGCCCAGATCCAGCCAGTGCTGGAAGTAGTCGGCCATGTTGTAGCCCATGAAGGGCAGCATCGCGAAGGGGTCGCGGCGCACCACGCCCTGCTGGCCGGCGGCGGCNAGTGCTGGAAGTAGTCGGCCATGTTGTAGCCCATGAAGGGCAGCATCGCGAAGGGGTCGCGGCGCACCACGCCCTGCTGGCCGGCGGCGGCGGCGGTGGTCTCGGAGCCCATGGTCGCCGCCATGTAGACGCCCTCGACCCAGTCGCGCGCCTCGGTCACCAGCGGCACGGTGGTCGAGCGGCGGCCGCCGAAGATGAAGGCGTCGATCACCACGCCCTCGGGGTTGTCCCACTCGGGGTCCAGCGCCGGGTTGTTGGTCGCGGCCACGGTGAATCGTGCATTCGGATGCGCAGCTTTTGCGCCTGTTTCCTTGGCGATCGCCGGGGTCCAGTCCTGGCCCTGCCAGTCGATCAGGTGCGCCGGCGGCGTGTCGCTCATGCCTTCCCACCAGACGTCGCCGTCATCGGTCAGCGCCACGTTGGTGAAGATCACATCGCGCTTCAGGCTGGCCATGCAGTTGAAGTTGGTCAGCTCGTTGGTACCCGGGGCCACGCCGAAATAGCCGGCCTCGGGGTTGATCGCGCGCAGCTTGCCGTCGGCACCGGGCTTGATCCAGGCGATGTCGTCGCCGATGGTCGTGACCTTCCAGCCGGCAAAGGCCTTGGGCGCGATCAGCATCGCGAAATTGGTCTTGCCGCAGGCGCTGGGGAAGGCGGCGGCGACATGGAACTTCTTGCCGTCAGGCTTGGTGACGCCCAGGATCAGCATGTGCTCGGCCAGCCAGCCTTGCTCCTTGCCCATAGTGGAGGCGATGCGCAGCGCAAAGCACTTCTTGCCCAGAAGCGCATTGCCGCCATAGCCCGAACCGTAAGACCAGATCTCGCGGGTCTCGGGGTAATGGACGATGTACTTGGTCTTGTTGCAGGGCCAGGACACATCGGCCTGACCGGCCGCCAGCGGCGCCCCGACCGTGTGCACGCAGGGGACGAACTCGCCGTTGTCGCCCAGCACGTCCAGCACCTTGCGACCCATGCGGGTCATGATGCGCATATTCACCGCCACATAGGGGCTGTCGGACAGCTCGACGCCGATATGCGCGATCGGCGAGCCCAGCGGGCCCATGCTGAAGGGCACGACATAGAGGGTGCGGCCACGCATCGCGCCCTTGAACAGCGCAGCGTCGCCGGTCTGCAGCAGCGCGCGCATCTCGGCCGGGGCCATCCAGTTATTGGTCGGGCCGGCGTCGGCCTTGTCCGGCGTGCAGATATAGGTGCGGTCTTCGACGCGCGCCACATCGCTGGGGTCGGAGCAGGCCAGGAAGCTGTTGGGGCGCAGCTCGGGATTGAGTTTCTTGAAGGTACCGGCCTCGACCAGCTGCTGGCACAGGCGCTCGTACTCGGCCTGGCTGCCGTCGCACCAATAGACATCGCGCGCTTCGGTCAGCGCGGCGATCTCGGCCACCCAGGCGATCAGGCGCTGGTGCTTCACATAGGCGGGTACGTTCAAGCGCAGCCCTTCCATCAGAGGTTGGTTCATGTCGATCCCAATCAATTAAAAAGCAGAATTGGGACAGCCTCGATCACGGGGGTGATGCTTCGGGGCTGACCCAATGCCGCTTCCCGCCAGGGCGGTGATGGGCGCTCGGCAAGCCGAGGTGGCCATTGTCATCCCAATGTAACCACGCCGTAACCGCCATGCTTCAGGGGGTCATGCAAAACCCGTATGACCTGATGCACGCTTTGTTGGGGTTTGTCTGGGCCTTGCTTACCCTTGTTTCAAGCGCTGACAAGTCGGGCCTTGATCCAGAATCGGTGGCCGCTTTTCAACCGCACGGGCTCACTGTGTTCACGTCGATCCAATCCGCTGGCACGCCATGGCCGGCCTGAGTTTCAAGGCCAGGCTGGCCTTGGTGATGGCCTTGCTGCTGGGGCTGATGGCCTTGCTCGGGCTGGTGGCGCTGCTGCAACTGCGTGGCGTGTCGCAGGCGCTGGAGTCGGTGTATGCGAACCGGCTGGTGCCGGTGCAGCAGCTGCGCAAGATCTCCCATGCGATGCTGGCCGAGGTGCCGGCCAGCGCGAACGGGCTGGTCGAGGGGCGGCTGGCGCCGACACAGGCGGGCCTGCAAATCAAGAGCGCACAGTCGCAGGTGGAGCAGCTCTGGGCGGCGTACAAAAGCACGCTGCTGGTCGAGGAGGAGCTGCATCTGATCGCCCGCGCCGAGCCGCAGCTGCGCTATGCGAACGAAGCGCTGCGGCAGTTCGAGCGCCTGGTCGGCGCCGGCGATGCGGCCGCGCTGCGCGCCTTCGCTGCGTTGAATCTGCGCCTGGCGCTGGAGCCGCTGGGCCAGACCCTGAGCGAGCTGATCGATCTGCAGCTGACCGTGGCGCGCCGCGAGGCCGATGCCAGCCAGGCCGGGTTCGAGCGGGCGCGCTGGAATCTGCTGGCGCTGATGACGGGCAGCGGCGGCCTGGCCGCCGCGTTGGCCGTCTGGGTCTGGTCGCAGCACCGGCGCGAGCAGCAAAGTGCCGCGGCCGCCGAGCAGCGGGTGCAGCAGTTCTATATCGCGCTGTCGCAGTGCAACCAGCTGATCGTGCGCGACCCCGCCTCGGACCAGCAGCTCTACCAGGACCTGTGCCGCATCTGCGTGGACACCGGCCACGCGGCGCTGGCGGCCGTCATCGTCAGCGGCGGCGAAGAGGCCTACCGCGCCTGTATGCACGGGCAGGCCGAGCTGCTGACCGGCGTGCCCGAGCGCTGGCTGCTGGACTCGCCCTATGGCCAGACCTCGATCACCAGCCAGGTGATACGCAGCGGCAGCCATCTGATCAGCAACGAGGCGGGCCTGGATCCGCGCATGGCCCATTGGCATGACAGCGTGGTGGCGCGTGGCGGACGGGCGATTGCCGCCTTCCCGCTGCGCCGGGGCGGGATCACGGTTGGCGCGCTGCTGCTGTTTGCCGCCGAGCCCGGTTTCTTCGCCCCGGCCCTGGTGCGCCTGCTCGACGAGATGGCCGGCGACGTCTCGTTCGCGCTGGACAATCTGGACCGCGAACAGGCGCGCCGCGAGGCGCTGCTGGCTGCGCGGCAGGAGCGCGATCTGTTCCAGCGCCTGTTCAACGCCTATTCGGTGACCGCCGCGCTGACGACGCTGGCCGACACCACCATCCTGGAGGTCAACGAGGTGCTGTGCCGCCGCTATGGCTACAGCCGCGCGCAGATGCTGGGGCGGCGCATGTCCGAGCTGACCGACGTGGGGCTGGAACCGGCGGACCGCCAGCGCTACTACGAGCTGCTCAAGCGCGACGGCCGGGTCGAGAACCTGGAGGTGCGGGTGCGCGGCCGCGATGGTCAGCGCCTGCATGCCCTGCTCAGCGGCGAGCTGATCGATTACCAGGGCCAGACCTGCGTGCTGTCCACCAGTGTCGACATCACCGAGCTGCGCCAGGCCCAGCAGGCGGCGGCGCGGGCCGGCGACAATCAGCGCCCCATGTCCGACCCTCTTCCATCCGACGCATGAAGCTGCTCAGCATCAACACCGCCCCGGCTCAAGCCCTGCTCACCGCGCAGGGCAGCGTACTCAGCGGTATCCGCAAACAGCCACAGAGCGGCCCGGTCGCGGTGGCGCCGCTGGGCCTGGCCGGCGACGAGCAGGCCGACCTGAGCGTGCACGGCGGCCTGGCCAAGGCGGTCTATGCCTATCCGGTCGAGCACTACCCTTTCTGGCAGACCGTGCGGGCCCAGGCCAGGGTGGCCGGCTGGGACGAGGCCTTGGCGCCGGGCAGCATGGGCGAGAACCTCAGCCTGCAGGGCCTGCTGGAGAGCCAGGTCTGGATCGGCGATATCTTGCGCTTTGCCGATTGCGAGCTGGTGGTCAGCGAGCCGCGCTTCCCTTGCTTCAAGTTCAATGCGGTGATGGGCTTCAACCAGGCCGCCAAGCTGATGACGCAGAACGCCTGGTGCGGCTTCTATCTGGCGGTGCAGCGCCCCGGCAGCCTGAGCGCCGGGGAGTCCTTCGAACTGATCGCCGGTCCGCGCGAGGTCGGCGTGACCGAGCTGTTCAAGGCCCGGACCAGCAAGAAGAAGAACTGATCAGGCGGCCAGTGCCGGGTAGTCGATATAGCCCTGGGCCTCGCCGCCGTACAGCGTGGCCCGGTCCACCGGCTGAAGCGGCGCATTGAGCTTCAGGCGGCGCACCAGGTCGGGATTGCTGATGAAGTCGCGGCCGAAGGCCACCATAGCGGCCGGGCCCTCGGCCACGGCCTTGAGCGCCATCTCGCGGCTGTAGCCGTTGTTGACCATCCACGGACCCTGGAAGCGCGCGCGCATCGCCGGGTAGTCGAAGGGCGCGACATCGCGAGCGCCGCCGGTCTGGCCCTCGATGATGTGCAGAAAGGCCAGCTTCAGCGGCGCCAGCTGCTCGGCCACATGGTTGAACAGGGCCTGTGCATCGCTATCCTGGCCGGCGTCGTTGACCGGGGTCACCGGCGACAGGCGCAGCCCGGTGCGGCCCGGGCCGATCGCTGCGGCGATGGCCGTCATCACCTCGACGGTCAGGCGGGCGCGGTTGGCGACGCTGCCGCCGTAGGCGTCGGTCCGGTCGTTGATGCTGTCGCGCATGAACTGGTCCAGCAGATAGCCGTTGGCGCCGTGCACCTCGACCGCGTCGAAGCCGGCCTCCATCGCGCAGCGTGCGGCATGCACGAACTGGGCGATCACGTCCGGGATCTCCTCGGTCCTCAGCGCGCGCGGCGCCGACACATCGACAAAGCCCTCGGCCGTGAAGGTCTTGCCCTTGGCCGGCTTGTCGGTGGCCGACAGCGGAGCGGCACCGGCCGGCTGGAACAGCACATGCGAGATGCGGCCCACATGCCAGAGCTGCACCGCGATCTTGCCGCCCTCGGCATGCACGGCGTCGGTGACCCGCTTCCAGGCGGCTATCTGTTCGGGCGTGTGGATGCCCGGGGTGTCTAGATAGCCCTGGCCTTGCGGGGCCACCTGGGTGCCCTCACTGATGATCAGGCCGGCGCTGGCGCGCTGGCGGTAGTACTCGACGGCCATGTCGCCGGGCAGCAGGCCCTTGGAACGGCTGCGCGTCAGCGGTGCCATGACGATGCGGTTGGCGAGTTCGAGATCGCCGATCTTGATGGGGTCGAAGAGATTGGGCATGGGGTCGGCTGTTAATTACGGAATGATCACTATGATACTCAGGTGTGCGATCTGCCGCCGTCCGGTGCGCGACAGCCGTGCCGGTCCCAAGGGCTTGGCGTCATCCGGCCTCGCTAGACTGCACAAGCTGTTACGTGGAGGCCATGCGATGAGTGCTGCAAGAGTCGGTGAGGCGCCGGGGCGCCGCGAGCTGCTGGGCCTGGCGGCGGGGCTGTGCCTGGGGCGGCCGGCGCTGGCGCAGCCGGCGCTGCTGCGCGTCGGCCCCAAGCAGGCGGTGCGCAGCCTGGCCAGCGCGGCTCAGCAGGCGCGCGACGGCATGGTGATCGAGGTCGAGGCCGGTGACTATGTGGCCGATGTGGCCAGCTGGGGCCGAAACGACCTGAGCCTGCGCGCGGTCGGCGGGCGGGTGCGCCTGATCGCCAATGGGGCCGTTGCCCAGGGCAAGGGCATCTTTGTGATCAGCGGCCAGCGGGTCAGCGTCGAGGGCTTCGACTTCATCGGCGCCGCCGCCCCCGACACCAATGGCGCCGGCATCCGCTTCGAGCGCGGCTCGCTGCGCCTGCGCGACTGCAGCTTCGCGGAGTGCGAGATGGGGCTGCTGACCAACAACGATCCTGCCGCTGAGCTGGAGATCGAGAACTGCGAGTTCGCGCGCGCCGCGCGCCGCGCCGACGACCGTCCGGCCCATCTGCTCTACGCCGGCGCGATCGCCCGGCTGACGGTCAGCGGCTGCTATTTCCACCATGGCCGCAGCGGCCATCTGCTGAAGAGCCGTGCGGCCGTCAACCACATCCTCTACAACCGCCTCAGCGACGAGCTCGGTGGCATGGCCAGCTACGAGCTGGAATTCCCCAACGGCGGCCGCGCCGTCGTGATCGGCAACCTGATACAGCAGAGCGCGACGACAGCGAACGCCCACCTGATCTCGATTGGCGCCGAAGGCTACAAGCATGCCGACAACGAGCTCTGGCTGGCTCACAACACCCTGGTCGACAACCGGCCCCGCGAGGGCGTCTATCTGCGCGTCGCGCCCGGCCGGGTGCGGGTGCGGGCGGTCAACAATCTGCTGGTCGGCGGCGGGCGCTTCAGTGCCGACGCCGACTGGGATGTGCGCAACAACCCGGCGGTCGACTGGGACGCCTTCGTGCTCGCCGCGCGCGAGAACTATGCGCTGAAGCCCGACTCGGCGCTGCGCGGCAAGGCCGTCGACCCTGGGCCGGGGCCCGAGGGCTTTGCCTCGCTGCGGCCGCTGCGCCAGTACCAGCACCCGCGCCACAGCGTCGCGCTGGCCGGGCCGGCCCTGCATCCGGGGGCGCTGCAGCAGCCGTGAACCGGCCCGGGCAGGCTACAGTTCGCCCATGCTCGCCTATCGACACGCTTTTCATGCCGGCAACCATGCCGATGTCCTCAAACACCTCGTTCTCTCGGAGGTGTTGCGTTATATGGCCGAGAAGGACAAGCCCTACACCCTGGTCGACACCCATGCCGGCGCCGGCGGCTACTCGATCGAGAGCCGCTATGCGCAGAAAAAGGGCGAGTATGCGCTGGGCGTCTCGCGTCTGTGGGATGCCAAGGACCTGCCGGCCCCGCTGGCCGCCTACCGCGAGCTCTTGCGCCAGTTCAACCCCGACGGCCAGCTGCGCCAATACCCCGGCTCGCCGGCCATTGCCAACCTGCTGATGCGCGAAGAAGACCGGCTGCGCGTCTACGAGTTGCATCCGACCGACTTCCGCATCCTGCAAAGCTATCTGGAGACCCGCCCCAACACCCAGGTGGCCGACACCGACGGCTTTGCCTCGCTGCGTGGCGAGCTGCCGCCGCCCTCGCGCCGTGGCGTGGTGCTGATGGATCCCTCCTACGAGCTGAAGACCGACTACGCCAAGGTGCTGACCGCGCTGCGCGAAGGCCTCGAGCGTTTTGCCGACGGCGTCTTCCTGATCTGGTATCCGCAGCTGCAGCTGCTCGAATCGCACCAGCTGGCCCAGCGCATGAAGGCCGCCGCCGACAACCCCAAGGCCGGCGCCAAGAAGGGCTGGCTGCATGTGCGCCTGACCGTCAAGCCGCAGACCGATACGCGCGGCTTCGGCATGCTGGGCAGCGGCATGTTCATCGTCAACCCGCCGTTCACGCTGCACGACAAGCTGCAGGAATGCCTGCCCTATCTGGTCGACAAGCTGGGCCAGTACGACGGCGCCAACTTCGTGCTGGAGCAGAAGACGGTCTGAGCGTCAGTAGCCGACCGTGAAGCGGCGCTGGATGTGCTGCGGCGTCTCCAGCTCGTCGACGATGGCCACCGCCAGATCGGCCACCGAGATATGCGCCGGACCCTTGCTCGGGTCGCTGTCCATCACCGGCGACTCCAGGCCCAGCCGGTAGCGGCCACGGCGCTCGCCCGGCTCCAGATGCACGGCCGGCGACAGAAAGCTCCAGTCCAGCGTGGTCTCGGCGCGTATCAGGTTCAGCGCCTCGCGGGCCGCCAGCGCGCCCTGCTTCCATTCGGCGGGGAATTCCGGCGTGTCGACGAGCTGCAGGCCCGGTGCCGCATAGAGGCTGCCGGCACCGCCGACCACCAGCAGCCGCTTCACGCCGGCCTGCTTGACGCCGGCATAGATGGCGCGCGTGCCGTCGAGGAACTCGGTGTAGATGTCGGCCACGCCCCAGCCCGGGTTGTAGGCGCTGACCACCGCGTCCGCGCCCTGTACGGCGGCGGCCACCGAGTCGGCGTTCTTGGCGTCGGCCTCGAGCACGCTGAGGCCGGGCCGTGCCGTCAGCTTGGCCGGATTGCGGGCCAGGGCCACGACCTGGTGGCCGCGCGCCAGCAATTCCTGCAAAACCGGGGCACCGACGAAGCCGGTGGCGCCAATCAGGGCGATCTTCATGAGCAGTCCTTTGGAACTCGTTGCAATGGGATCAACTGTATGAACTTCACGATGCGGCGATAAGAGGGCAAAATCCGCCAGCATTGTTTAGACAGACTTCATGCTGGACCAATTAAAACGGATGGCGGTGCTGGCGACGGTGGTCGAGCAGGGCAGTTTTGCCGGCGCTGCCCGGCTGCTGCAGACCAGCACCTCGGCGATCAGCCAGCAGGTGCGGGCGCTGGAGCGCGATATGGGCGTGACCCTGCTGCACCGCTCCACCCGCAAGCTCAGCCTGACCCCGGCCGGCGCGCGCTTCCACGAGGGCTGCGTCGCGATGCTGGCGGCCGCGCGCGGCGCCCAGGCCCAGCTGCTGCAGCTGCGCGACGCGCCCGAGGGCGAGCTACGCGTGGCCGCGCCAGTGGGCTTCGGCCGCCAACTGGGGCCGGCGCTGGCGCCGCTGCTGGCCGCCCATCCGCGTCTGAGCCTGCATCTGGAGGTCGAGGACGGCTTCACCGATCTGGTGGCCCAGCGCATCGATCTCGCCGTGCGCTTCGGCCGCCTGCCCGACAGCAGCTGGGTGGCCCAGCCCATCGGCGAGAAAAGCATGGGGCTTTATGCGGCACCGTCCTATCTGGCGCGCTGTGGCGTGCCTTCCAGCCTGGCCGAGCTGGGCCGGCATGACTGGCTGCTGCTGCGGCGGGGTGCCGCCAACGTGCTGCTGCCGCTGCAGGACGCGGCCGGCCAGCCGGTCCAGCTGAACATCCAGCCGCGTGCCAGCAGCAACAACCAGCTGAGCCTGCAGCAGTTCTGCGAGGCGGGCATGGGCCTGGCGATGCTGAGCCCCAGCGATATCGGTGCCGCAGCCCAGGACGGCCGGCTCGTGCCCCTGTTGCCCGGCTGGCGGCTGCCCAGCCTGCCTATTTATGCGCTGACTCCGCAGCGCGATGCCCAGCCCGCCAAGGTGCGCTATGCGATCGAGGCGCTCAAATCCCATCTGACTGCGGCGAGCACCCCATGAGCCAAGACATTCTGCGTATCGGCGCGCTCGCCCGCCTGAGCGGCGCCACGCCCAAGGCCTTGCGGCTGTACGAGGCGCTGGGCCTGATCCCCGAACCCCGGCGCCAGGGCAGCTACCGCGTCTATGAGCAGCGCCATCTGGACGCGGTGCGCCTGATCCGCCAGGCCCAGGCCGTGGGCTTCAAGCTGCAGGAGCTGCGCGCGCTGACGGCGAGCGCCAACCGGCCCGCCCCGGGCGAGCCGCTGGCCCGCGATGTGGCGCTGCAGGCAGTGCAGGCCAAGCGCGCCGCGCTGGCCGCCCAGCAGCAGCGCCTGCAGCTGCAGCTCGACGAGCTGGCGGTCTGCGAGCGCTTGCTGCTGCAGGCCTTCGACTGCCCCGATGTGCAGCCCGCTTGACTCTGTCCCTAGGGGCAGGGTGGATGCTGGCGGGCATGAACACGACAGCCAAGAAAACCATTCTCGTCATCAATGCCAACCCCAAGCCGCACAGCCTCAGCGAGGCCCTGGCCCGGCGCTATGCCGAAGCCGCTGCGGCGGCCGGCCACTGCGTCAGCCTGGTGCAGCTACGCGAGCTGCGCTTTGCATCCGATCTCCCGCAGGGCCATGACGCCGATGCCGTGCTGGAACCCGATCTGCAGCGCCTTCAGCAGCAGCTGACCGAGGCGGAACATCTGGTCTGGGCCTACCCGGTCTGGTGGGGCTCGGTGCCGGCCCTGCTCAAAGGCCTGCTGGACCGGCTGCTGCTGCCTGGCTTCGCCTTCCGCTACCACCAGGGTCAGGCCTTGCCAGAGCGTCTGCTGAAAGGGCGCAGCGCGCGTCTGCTGGTCTGCATGGACACGCCGGCCTGGTACTTCCGCTGGCTGCAGGGCGCCCCGGCCCACCGCATGATGAAAGACGCGGTGCTGGAGTTCTGCGGCATCGCCCCGGTACGCATCAGCGCGTTCACGCCGGTCATCAAGAGCACGCCGGCGCGGCGCGAGCGCTGGTTGGCCGAGGCGGGGCGGCTGGGGGCGAGGGGGGCTTGAAGAGGAAGGCATGAAAAAAGCACCTGGCCGTGAGGGCAGGTGCCGCTTTTCGCAACTTCATTCATGGTGCGCCCGG
Source organism: Paucibacter sp. XJ19-41 (assembly GCF_028462495.1). Classification (NCBI taxonomy): domain Bacteria; kingdom Pseudomonadati; phylum Pseudomonadota; class Betaproteobacteria; order Burkholderiales; family Sphaerotilaceae; genus Roseateles; species Paucibacter sp. XJ19-41. Next base: position 16,835 of record NZ_JAQOWX010000057.1, on the reverse strand, counting down.
CTGGGATCGAACCAGCAACCCCTGCCTTCGGAGAGCAGGATTTAGCGTTTTTTAACGTCCAATTTTGTACCGCTCTCCTCTGAAAGCCCCATGAACACTGGTCATGCGATTCCAGGAAGTTTCAGGAGGTTTGTCCGTACAATGTCCGTACGGATTTTTAAGGCAGGGAACGATGCCGCAGTACAACCTGACCAGGAAGAAGGACCGAGGCGACCTGCAGCCTCGGCGCGAGCCCTACTGGGCCCGGCGTGAGAGTGGGCTGTACCTGGGCTATCGCGGGATGGCCGATGGCGTTGGTACTTGGGTGGCGCGCCGCCCGGATGGTGAGAAGAAGACCTATCACGCGCTGGGCCCCCACGAGCACTATGACGACGCCAAACGGGCTGCGATGGCCTGGGCCGGGCGCGTTATCGCGGGCGTTGCCGACAAGGCGCCGACCGTCGAGTCGGCGTGCAAGCACTACGTCCAGCATCAGCGGACGGCCAAGGGCGACAAGTCCGCTGATGATGCGGAAGGGCGGTTCAGGCGTCTGGTCTACGGAACCCCGTTGGGCACTACCCCGCTCGACAAGCTGAATGCCATCAAGCTGCGCGCATGGCGAGACGCGCAGATTCCTGAAGTGGACGACGAGGACGATGACAGCGTCCGCCGCGCCAAGGACTCCATCAATCGCAATCTGGCAAGCCTCAAGGCGGCGCTGAATCTGGCGCACCGTGACCGGTTGGTGGCTTCTGACGATGGCTGGAAAACCGTGTCCGGTTTCGAGAAGGTGGCCAAGCGCCGCAGCGTGTTCCTCAACACGATCCAGCGGCGTGCCCTCGTTGCGGCCTGCGGCCCCGGCTTGAAGGAGCTGGTGATCAGCCTGCTGCTGACCGGCATTCGCCCCGGCGAGCTGGCAGGCTGCGATGTCGCGGACTTCGACAAGGCCAACGGCCTGCTGACGATTCGCAAGAGCAAGACGGAGGCGCGCACCGTGCTGCTGTCCACTGCCGCCATCCAGCATTTCACTGCGGCGACGAAAGACCGCATTGGCGCGGCGCCGCTGATCCCAGACGCCTTTGGCAATCGCTGGAACAAGGATGCCTGGAAGAAGCCGTTCAAAGAGGCAGCGGCTGCAGCTGAGATGCCTGACAAGACGGTGCTCTACACCCTCCGCCATTGCGCGATCACCGAGCTGATTGCCGGCGGGATGGACTCGCACCTGGTTGCCAAGATCGCCGGCACGTCGACCGCCATGATCGATGCGAGCTACGGGCACCTGCGTGTCGACAAGACGCGGGCCATGATGGACAGGACGACGATGTTGTAGTGGTCCATGGAAATCGAAAAATGGCCCTACCTGTCGAGCCGACTGGGCCAGGGATCGACAGTCGCGGGCCACAGGCGTCCGAATATGATGGTCCGCAGACAAGGGCGTGGTGCCGGCTGGAAGGCTCAGTCCTCGGTTTGCGAAGCAAGCCCTCTAACCGTAGCCGCCGAACGCCCGCAAGGGCCACGGGCTATTTCTGATTTCTGCCCCATGCCGTCGACCTTGCCACGACTAGAACGCAACCTCTTCATGGCAGCCGACATTCGGTCTGGCCAGATGTATCTCTTGGAGCTCATGGGCGCCTTTTTGACATGCCGCAACCGCCTCGGTGTCTTGCCGAAGCAAGGAGATCTGGCATGAATCCGATTCAGCTGGATCGCTTGCTGGCCGGACTCTGCCGGCTCCAGGGTGAGCGCGAATGGGTCGAGTTCAAGGAGAACAACGAGGCGCCGGACATGATCGGTGAGACCATCTCCGCCTTGTCCAATGGCGCGCGTCTGCGCAATGAGCCCTTTGCCTACTTCGTCTGGGGAATTCGGGATCGCAGCCATGAGGTGGTCGGCACCGATTTCAGGCCAGCGGATGCCCGTAAGGGCAACGAGGAACTGGAGCACTGGTTGGTGCGCATGCTGACGCCGCGACTGGACCTGCGTTTTCATACGCTAGAGCACAACGGCAAGACGGTTGTCATGTTGGAGATCCCGGCTGCGCTGCATACGCCGGTACAGTTTTCTGGCACGGAGTACATCCGGATCGGTAGCCTCAACAAACCGCTAAAACAGTACCCGGAGAAGGAGCGGGAGCTCTGGCAAGTGCTCAATGCCAGTCGCTTCGAGCAGGGCATTGCCATGGCGGGCATCGATGCAGACGAGGTGCTGCGCCTGCTCGACTATCCGCGCTATTTCGAGATGACGTCCCAGCCGTTGCCTGGGAACAAGGATGGTCTTGTGGCCAAGCTGGTCGCCGACAACCTGTTGAAGGAAGGCCTTCATGGCTGGTCCATCACCAACCTCGGTGCAATCCTGTTTGCCAAGAATCTGAGCGACTTTGGGCCGTTGGGCCGCAAGGGGCTCAGGGTGATCAAGTACAGGGGCAAGAACCGCATCCAGACCGAACGCGAGGCGCCGGGGAACAAGGGCTACGCGGTCGGTTTCGAGGGCGCTATTGGCTACATCAACAATCTCTTGCCTTTGAGCGAGGAGATTGGCCAGGCCTTGCGCCGCGAGGTCCGCACTTTTCCTGAACTGGCTGTTCGCGAGTTAGTGGCCAATGCCCTGATCCACCAGGATTTCACCCTCTCCGGCACCGGCCCGATGGTGGAATTGTTCGACGATCGGATCGAGATCACCAATCCTGGCAAGCCGTTGGTGGACACGCTCCGGATGATGGACGAGCCACCTCGGTCGAGGAACGAGTCATTGGCGGCCTTGATGCGGCGGATGAACATTTGCGAGGAGCGGGGCAGCGGTATCGACAAGGTGGTGTTTCAGGCGGAGATGTACCAACTGCCTGCTCCCAGCTTTGTGCTCAAAGACCAGTCCATGGTCGTGACGATGTACAGCCGTGTGCCCTTGAAAGACATGAGCAAGGATGACCGTGTCCGAGCCTGCTACCAGCATGCCTGCCTGAAATATGTGTCCAACGAGGCGCTGACCAACACCAGCCTGCGCCAGCGCTTTGAAATTTCGGAGGGCAACTCGGCACAGGCGTCTCGCATCATCGGCGAGGCGGTGGAGGCCAAGCTCATCAAGGCGGCCAACCCGGACAACAGGTCTCGCAAGCTGATGCAGTACCACCCTTTCTGGGCGTGAGACCCCTGCTTGACGGCTATTTGATTGGCAATGCTCGTTGCCCATCCTGTCGACCGGAAATTGATGATAACTCGTTGATTTATATGGAAATTCCTATTTGATGGCTGTTTGATAAGCCAAAGTCTCCTCAGGAGGTTGCTATGGGTTTTCTATGGGGTTCTATGAGTTGCTATGGGCTCGGAAGTCCCCGAGGCGGTTCTTTGATTGCGACGCTGAATGCACCGTCGGATGGCGCTTAGGTCTTTGATTTTTAAGGGATTTTCTATTTGACGGCTGTTTGACTGACGCAGCCATTCGACCGATCAACCGGAATTGCCATAGCTGACCTTGCCCCCGAAAAAACGTATCCCTTGTTGAGCCGCGTCGCTGGAGTGCCGGCGTCACGTTGCAGCCGGTGCATCGATGCAGGGATGTGACGCCAAGCGCTTACTTTGTCCAAGCCTGGCCCGAGGCCGAATTTGTGCAGCAAGCTGCTGCACGGTCGCCTTGGATCCACCTCTGTGCGCTGATCGATAAGCTCAAGACCATCGAGGCGCGCGACGGAGGGCTGCTGCGTTGGAGCCTGCGTACTGGCACCAGTGTTGGCAGAACAACCTGCCGGTCGTCAGCGGCGATGAGTCTGGGCTGACCTGCGCACCTCTTCGTAGCCTGTATTTTCGGTGCGCACGCGCCTGGCAAGCGCATGTGGGCCGGCCGGATACACTTTGAAACAGCGCCGCTTGGGGCGTAGGAAACTTGCGGGACAAGCCTGAGGATTGGCTTCTGCTTCTTGGCGGAGCGACATCGGGAGAAAAGAACACGATGAACCAGGGCTCAACCTGCGGCAAGTGGGGTTTGCACAACCGCACGCCCACCTCGTACGCGCGCGAGGTTCTCGCGATGGAGGCAACCGTTGTGAATGCCGATAACTTGAAGCGCTTTTGACTGCGCCAAATGAATGAGGCGTCGGTCTGGAGCTGTCGGAGTGAGCGGCTTGGGGCCATTCGACGCCAATCCCGTGCATCTGACCCAAGCGAGCAACACGCGCACAAACGAACGACCAAAGAGGGAGAACGATGGCGGCACCTAAGAAGATTCGAAACCGGGGCGCACTGGTGCGCGACAAGGGTACCACCGGCGGTGGCGGCGGAGGGTCCACGACACCGTCGGTGCATGTGTCATTCGTTGCCGTGGACAGCGAAGAGGCTGCCTTCCAACAACTACAGTTGGCGCTGCGGGATCAGTTCCCCGAGGGCGGAGTCAGCTTCGTGTTCGAGAATTGGCCGAAACTCACGATCAAGCTGGAAGGGGTGGGTTACAACAGCACGATCACGCCTGACTTGGCGGAGGTGCTAGTCAACCTTCAGCATGCGTTGAATAGGGCCTACGCTAGAGCAATTCACCACAGCACCAACGCCCGGAAGCTAACCGCCGAAGAGAGGAGGAGGCTCCAGTTCAAAGCCAAGGTCGAAAAGGGAAGTTCGCTGATCAACGTCGATCTCGGCCCCTACGCTCAGCAACTTGCCACAGAGCTTTCAGGAAAGATGAACGCCAACGACATCATCATCACGGTTCTGGGTCTCGGCGCGATTGCTGCCACTACCGTGGCGTTCAAGACCTGGCTCAAGCACAAATCCGACGATAACAAGGTCGATGCCGACACAAAGGAGCGCATTGCGCTGAGTCAGGAAGAAACGAAACGGCAGCACGTGCTCGCTACTGCCCTGGCGAGCAAGCCGGAGCTCGACTTCGCGCGGCAGGAATTTGATGACCTGCGGCGCGATGTACTCAAGGCGGTTGCTGACGCCAGGACTGTCCAGCTCAACGGACTGCAGTTCACTGCCGGAGAGGCTCGCGCGCTGTCGAACACGCCGCGCACGGAATCGCAGGACGTACAGCTCAACGGGCACTACGTTATCCAGAAGGTCGACCTGTCCGACCCGGTGATCATTCGTCTGAGCGTGAAGAGCTCCGACAACAGCGATGAGTTCATCGCGACCTTAAAGCGCGGCGGGCTGGAGGACGACGAGAGTGCGCGTCTCGAATCCGGCGCATGGAACCGGCGACGCCTGTACATGGCAATTAATGGCACCCGGCTTCGCGGCGAAGTCACCACGGCGACTATCGTCAGCGTCGACTGGCCGAAGGACAAGCCGGCCGCGTGACTTTCGAGGCCAATCTCAGTTTCAACCGGCTAGTCAGCGTTGGCGCGGGCGATCAGAGTTGCGATTGCATCAATCTAGCAGAGCCGACCTCAGATGAGCTCGCATCCTTGGCCGCCGGCCATCGCCCTATGAGCGTGATCGAACGACGGGTATCGACAGCAACGCTCATTGGGCTGCAAATCTGGGTGACTGCAACCCTGAACCGGAAAGCGGGGGAGTTGAGGGCTGAGTGTGAGTCCTCAAGGTGTTTTTGCCCGCTGCCCCGCAGTCTTCACCAGTTCCAGCGCCTTGTCCCGAACCTTAGGTGACAGGGCGCTGAACGCTACCAGTAGCTCGGCTACTTGATCGTTCGAGGCGTAGAAGTAGGCGGCCGGCACGCCTAGCACTGAGCCTATGCGCTCCATCAACTCAAGATCTGGGACGCGGTTACCGGTCTCGTAGCGGTTCATACGTGCGCTTGCAGACTCAGGTTCAAGCCCAGCTTCCAGGCCAAGACGCTCTTGTGATAGGCCGGCGCGCAATCTCGCCTCCTTTAACCGCCTCCCGATAACCGACATGCGCAACTCGCTGAAAAGCGAGCATCGTTGCGTTTTGCGCTTTACCAAAGACTACCGATTCGGTAGTATTGTCATGAACCTGGCTAAGCCGTCTTTGGCATTCGTTGACGAGCTCTTTCGTTTCGAAGCGGCCCCTTTGCCGATCAGGCCGCTGCGGTGTCGTTCGTAGCCTCTTCCGGGCGAGCTACCGCTCAAGTTCTCCAAGCTTTCGAAGGCGGTTCGGCCTGTGTTGCGCCTTGTCCATTCTGATGCGGCCGGCGTTACTAAGCCCGGCCTTTGACCCTGGGAGGGTTCACCATGAAGAAGCATCTGCCTCCGGTCTTCGCACGAGTCCGAAATGCCCTGCGGCGGCGCGGCAGCTCGACTCAGGATGCCGAAGACATCGTCCAGGAAGCCTGGGTGCGGCTGACCCACTACGAGCGGGAGCGGGAGGCGGTGGCCGATCCCGAACCCTTCATGATGCGCATTGCGCTGAACCTGTCGATCGATGCGCACCGCATGCGGGCCCATCACGGCGAGGAGGTGCTGGCGGAGGAAGTCGTGCTGGCCGACACGGCACCGAGCGTCGAGGCCGTGGTGCTGGGGCGTGAACGCCTAGCGCGGCTGCACATTTGTTTGGGGCGCCTGTCCGAGAAGAGCCGGGACATCTTCCTGGCCCACCGCCTGGACGGGCTGACCTACCGGGAGATCGCCGATCAACACGGCCTGAGCATCAGCACGGTGGAGAAGCACATCGCCAAGGCTACGATGCAGCTCATCACCGGGATGCAGGACTGGCGAACGTGACTGGCGCAGAGGGGCGGGACGGGCAGGGGGAAGAAAGACCAGGGGCCGAGCCCGTCGTGACGCGAGAGATTGCGGCCGAGGCGGCGGTCTGGATCGCCCGGCTGCACGGGCCGGATCGATCCAACCACATGGAACGCGAGTGTCGCGCCTGGCAGGCGCGCTCGGCGGCACACCGGCTGGCCTTCGAGCGCGGGACGGATCTGTGGATGGAGGCGGCGGGGGTCGACCGAGCCGCCGTAGCTCGGGCTGCGGCGGCCAGCAGGCTTGAGGGCCAAGGTGGGGAAGGGCAGGGCGCCGGCCCCGCGAATGCCGGCGCCAGTGGATGGGGCTGGCCACGCCCCTGGGCGCTTGCCCTATCGCTCGCGGCGACGGTCCTGGTGGCCGGTGTGCTGGTGGGCCAGCCCTGGCGCGACATCGACAGCTACGACACCGGCATCGGCGAGCAGCGCTTGGTGATCCTCAAGGACGGGACCCGGATGTCGCTGAACACCTCGACCCGGGTGCAGGTGGAACTCGACCAGACTAGGCGCCGCGTCCGCGTGGAAGGCGGAGAGGCGTTCTTCGAGGTCGCCAAGGAGGCGAGCCGGCCCTTTGTCGTGCAGGCCGCCGGTACGGAAGTCACCGCCACCGGGACGGCCTTCGTGGTGCGGCTGACACCGCCAGGTGCCGGCACGAGTCAGGCGCTCGATGTCACGCTGGTGGAAGGCCAGGTGGTGGTGCGCGAGGCTGAGCGCCGCACCCAAACGCCCAAGATCGTGCCGCCCATCGTGATGGCGGCCGGCGAGCGGCTGCGCGTGCGAGGTGATCAAGGCACGAGTGGCGGCGTCACGGCTGCACCCGCACAGCCGCAGCGTGATCGGCCGCGCATGGACCAGGTGCTGGCCTGGAAGCGCGGCGAAGCTGTCTTCGACAACGCGTCGCTGCCGCAAGCGCTGGCCGAGATGAACCGCTACAGCGCGACGCCCATCATGGCGGACCCCAGCTTGGCGGTGCTGCGGATCAGCGGCCTGTTCAAGACCGGCGACAGCGCTGGCTTTGCGCAGGCGGTGGCCACCTTGCACGACTTGCGGGTTCGAGAGCATCCGGATCGGGTGGAACTGCTGCCGAGGTAGTCCAGGCGGCCCGTACCCGTGCCAGGGGAGCGCCGGCCTGATCCTTCCCGCTGGCGCGGCAAGGGCCCGCTTGCCGGACTGGCTTGCCAGATCGGCACCCCTGGCACCCGCCACGTCCGAAGCCGGGCCGTCTGGGGACGGATTGCCCTGGCTCGACGGTTGCGCCACGTGTTGCGCTCGTGGAGCCGCCAGGGCGCAAGACCTGAAGGGGGCCTGATACGCGGCCTGCGCGCCAAGCCCGCTGTACCGCCGCAAGTGTTGCGCTGGATCCGCTAGACCCCCGAGCAACCAGCCCGCCGCAAGCCCGACGCCGACCGAACAGCCATTTGGGTGGCAGGCGGGCGGGCAGTGATCGGCAACGAGCGCCGGACAAGCGTCGCTGACGCGCCGGTCCTGCGCCGCTAGCGCACCGGATACGCGCCGGTCTCTGGCCGCTCTCGGTGCGGTTGTGGACGCTTACTGAACGGCTGGTGAACGCTCGTGGTCGGCTCTGAGTCGCTTTTGCGTCGCCTTTGCGGCGGAAAACGCCTCTGAACCCGAATCAACGTATCACAAAAGACACCTAGTGCAGGATAGGCTGGCCGCCAGCTTCTGGATGCCCGTGCGCTGCCTTGAAATTTCCGACAGGCGTATTGCCTGTGGGCTCCGGGCGCGCGACTGATGCGATCTCAGTTACAGCAGGCGATGGCCTGACGACGGCTGCGCAGAGCGGCTTCTGCTCGGTCACTCAGTGGCCCGCAGCATGCCGACGGCCCAAGCGCGCGCCCAAGAGAATGCAAGCAATGGCTGCGACCATTGCTATCAGCCAGCGCCCGCCAATCTCCATGAACAAAGTCAGCGTCACCAGGAAGCTCTGCTGAAGCGTCACGCCCACCGTGGCGGCAGCATCGATCAGCAGGATTTCCAGGCGCCCGGCGAGCAAGACCGGCGAGGTCAGCGCCAGCATCACGATGGCGCAGGGGACGGCGGCAAGACCTCTGAACATCAACTCGCGTGGCTTGGCTGCGGGCCAGCTGATGAGCACGGTCATCAGCACGACGAACGGCACCAACGCATGGCCAACGTCGGTTTTCAGGATTGGCAGCCGGGTCTGCGCCGGCACCCAGTGGCGGGGGCTCAGCTGTCGGTCGTGAATGGTCAATGGCGACAGTTGGATGACGGGCAGACTGCCCTCTTCGGTGATCGTCAGGATGGCAACGTGGTTGGGCTGCAGCGCCTCGATCAATGCCGATTGAAAAGGCAAGGTCCAAGCCAGCAGCGCTGACCCCTGCGTGAGCACCAGCACGGACAAGCCCAGCCACACCCCAACGCCGAGAACGACCCGGCGCAGCAAGGCTTGCCGGGGCAGGCTGTAGATGTCCATTTCAGCTCGCGTGGTTGGCACCTGCTGTGGATCGCGGAGCCAGCCGCCCCGCCCACCACAGAAAGAAAAAACAGCTCAGCAGCACCACCAAGGTGGGGATCAGGAAGTTGTGCAAGGTGTCGAACCAGCCGGCCCGATGGGCGGCCACAAAGTACAGGCTCACCACGCGCGCTTCGTTGAGCACATAGCTCACGAGCACGGCGCCCGCCAGGCCCAGCAGCTTGTGACGAACACCGCCACGCGCCGCAGCGACGGCGGCCAGCAGCAGGAACAGCGCACCCGAGCCATCGCAGCCACGGATGATGCTCAGCGAGACTGTGGGAGACACCACCGCGCCGACCTGCGCCGCGACCTGATCGGCCGGCGCGATCAGGGAGATCAATCCCGCGCTGGGCCAGACGATGGCGTAGTAATGAACAAGCTCGCGCAGCAGCTCATCGGGGATCTGCATGTACAGGCCATGCAGGCTCGCGTAGACGCCGACAAACAAGACCAGCGCGATCCAGGGTCGGGCCTGCGCGCGCGACATCGCGGCAGCGATGCGCTGCGTCTGGAATACACCCATCAGAGTCTCCCGTTGCCCGACTGTGCGAGCTGAGTTGTTTGAAGATGGTGATGCGCGCAGATGACTTTCGTGTGTCAGCGGCTCTACGCGTGCGCCACGGCCCGTTCGGCCTATGCCGGCGGCGAATCGGCCTCGACGGCCTGCAACAAATGGCGCCTATCGTCCGTTGCAACAAGGCGATCCATAACGCCGGTCAGGGAGTGTCAGATGAAACCTCAAGCAAGGGCTTGCAGCCTGCTGCTGGGCTGTGCATGGCTGCTGCTGGCCGCATCGGCGCAGGCCGATGTCGACAGTCAGCGCAGCAAGGGCGTGGCCTGGCTGCTCAAGCAGCAGCGCGGCGACGGTGCCTGGGCCAGCGCCAATGGCGCACTGCCCGTTCAGGCCACGGCGCCAGCGGTGCTGGCATTGCGCAGGGCCGGCCTGAACCGCTCGCCCTCCTTCGGCGCCGCCGGCGCCTGGCTGGCGAATGCGGAAGTCGACAGCGTCGACTCGATTGCCAGGAAGATTGAAGGCATGAGTGCTGCTGGGTTGTCCGCCCAGAAGGAATCGGATCGGCTGTACGCGATGCGTGCCGCGACCGGCGCGGCGACCTGGGGCAGCTACGGCGGCAACGGTATTGCCTTCGTCGACACCACAATGGGACTGGCCGGTCTGCGTCTGGGGGATAGCAACTACGCGGCCAAAAGCGGCAACACCGTGCTGTCCGCTGTCTGCACCCTGCTATTGGCCCGCGTCAATGTGGCTGCCGGCAAACAGGCGCTGCCGATGTTGCCTGCATCGACGAACGCCAACCCCGCCCAGGGACGTCCGTCGGTCATCGCTACGGCCTTGATGCTGGCCGAGTTGCGGGCAATCCAGCAAAACACCGGTTTTGCGAATCTGACCTGCGGCTCGTCCAGTCTGAGCATGTCGACCGTGCAGGCCGAAGCCGTCGCCTGGCTGCTGGACCAGCAGAACGCCAATGGCAGCTTCGGCGAGCCGCGCGCGGACGGCGCCAAGGGAGGCCCCAGTCTGCTGGTGACGGCCCTGGTCTACCGGGCGCTGACCGAGCAGGCGGCACCGGCGCAGCCACAGTCCGGCAATGCGCTGAGCTGGCTGCTGAGCCAGCAGGACACGAGCCAGGGACAGTCGGGCAGCGGCAGCTGGCGCGCCGATGCACTGATTACTGCCCATGTGCTGGCGGCCCTGCCGGCGGCGGGTGCAGCGCAACAGCTCGATAGCGACAAGGACGGCCTGCCGGATGTGATCGAAGCCCAGCTTGGCAGCAACCCGGCCGTGGCCGACGCCCGGCAGTTCCTCGGCACGCCGGGCCTGTCGGTACCCGGCGGCTCCAGTGCCTCGGTCTTCGCGACCGCCACGGTCGGGGAATCGTTCAGCTTCAGCCTCGGTGGCCAAGGTCCGTTTCGGATCACCACCGGCGACCTGCCACCGGGCCTGGTGCTCAACGCCGGCAGCGGCTTGATCACCGGCACGCCGCAGCAGGCGGGCAGCTACAGCTTTGATCTGGCCGCCGCCGCTGCGCAGACCTTGATAGCGCGCATCGATGTGGACCCCGACACCGGCCAGGTCGACAAATACGTGCCGCTGCCCCCGTGGGCCTTGCTGCTGATGGGTGGCTTGCTGCTGGCGGCGCTGATGCGGCGCGCCAAGGGAGACTTTTGATGCGACTCCATGCTTTGTTGCTGCTCCGGCTTGCCCTGTTGACGCCAGCTGCGTTAGCCCCGAATGTGGTGCTGGCCGCTGCAGCGCTCGCGCAGCTGCCCGAGGCTACGGTTCAAAGTCTGCGCAGCTCCCTGAGCCCCACGTCCTCCTCGGGCCTGGAGGCCTTGCAACGCCGGCTGGAGGAGCTGCAGACCGAGCTGCGACCGGCTACATCGGGTGGCAGCACTGCGCAGCAGCCAGCGCAGGCCCCAGGGTCCGCGAGGGCGCTGCGCCCCGCCTCGGCAGCAATCAGCCAGGCGCAGGGACATCGTGCAGCGCTGGGCCCGCTGCGCGGTCAGGTGATGGCCGAGATCGAGGCGCTGTATCAGGTGGCGGGTGAGGCAAGTCGCGCAGCACCATCGAGCGCGCTTGCGTCGCTGCGCATGCAGGTGCAGGCCCGGTTTGATCGCCTGGACGCGGCACTGCTGGCGGTCGAGACGGCCCGGGGTGAGGCCGCAGTCGCCGATGCACAGCGGGCCCTGGCCGCGCTGGTGCTGAGCCTGCAGGCACCGACGCCGGTACAGCCTGCGGCGCCAGTGCCGACCCTGGCACCGTTGCGTCCGCTGCTGCGTGCGCCCGGTAGTGCCCCCGCGAGTACCACTTTGCCACGCTACGCCAGCGACAGTCTGAGCGGCGGCGCAACGCGCAGCGCAGCCCTGCGCCCGGATGCGCCGACCGGCTTTGGCTATGTCAAGGCTTCGGCCACCCTGCCGCCGGTGGCGGCGGACACTGCCACGGACTGCAGCGCGGTCGCCGCCGACCTGGCAGATGATGGTGTCGAAGTACAGCTGACGCCCGAGATCCGCGCGCTGGCTCAGGAGCTCCATTACTCGCCGGTGCGCATGCTGCGCTGGATGCAGACCGAAGTGCGCTTCGAACCCTACTGGGGTTCGCTCAAGGGCGCCGTGGGTGTGCTGCAGACACGCTCCGGCAATGCCACCGACCAGGCCAGCCTGCTGGTGGCCTTGCTGCGCAGCGCCAACACGCCGGCCCGCTTTGTGCGCGGCACGGTGGCCTTGCTGGACCAAGCGCCGAGTGACAGCCCAAGTTCAGTGGTTCAGCGCTGGCTGGGCACCAAGAACTACAGCGGCTCACTCGCCTATCTGAACTCTGGTGGTGTTCCTGCGGGCACCTACTCCCTCAATGGCGCGGTGCACGGTTTGGTCTTCGATCATGTCTGGGTGCAGGCCTGCGTCCCGTTTGCGGCCTATCGGGGTACCTTGGCCGATGCCGGCGGCTATCGCTGGCTCGCGATGGATGCGGCGGTCAAGGACCATGACTACCAGGCGGGCTTGAACTTGGGGCTGGCGCTGGATACCGGCTTTTACGCGCCCTATCTTGCCGGGCGCACGCTGCAGCTGCCACCGGACTATCTGGCTGAGCGCATCGAGGCTGCAGCGCGGGCCGTGAAGTCCGATGCTTCGGCGGAGGACGTGCTTTATCGGGGCCGACCGCGTGCACTGCGCCTGGATGTGCTGCCCGGCGCGCCGCCGTTCGCCATCAGTCAGTTCAGCAACTGGCCCGGCAGCAGCTTGCCCGAGACCGCCATCCTGCCCGAGGCGCACCGTCACCGCTTCGCAGTCACGGTTCGCAGTGGCGCGGGCGCGGTGCTGGCCACTGCCGCGGTCGCGTTGCCGCAAAAGGCCTTCGGAAAGATCACGGTCTCCTATGCCCCCGACGCAGCCAGCCAGGCTTTGTGGAACAGCTGGGGCGGCACGCTGGCGGCCCTGCCGGCGGGCAGCGTCAAGGTTTATCCGCGGATCCAGGTCGACGGTGTGACGCTGGCCAGTGGGCCTGTGGCCAGTGCCATGCCGCTGGGCACCGTCCACAGCGTGGTGATGAAGCTGAGTCAGGGCGAAGAGCTTGATGGCCGCTGCATTGCCGACAGCGGCAACCCGAGCGACCCCAGGGACGGCGATGTCAGCTGTTTGAACAAGACGGTGTACGGCAATGTGAAGGCCGGCGCCTACTACGCGCTGGGCTTCAATGCCGGCCAGACCTCCGACGCACTGCTCGCCGGCCGAGCCCGTCGCTTGGCCGAGCAGGTCAACATCTACCCCAGCGCCCCGACGCCGGCCAGCGGAGCCGGCTATGACGCCACGGTCGGCGAACTGCTGCACATCGTGCTGCAAAGCTATATCCACGAGACCGAGCGCGCCGACCGCCGCATCGCCGAGCTCAAAGGCCTGCGCAGCACCGGCGGCTATGACATCGGCCTGACCGGGGCGGAGCTGCGCACCGAGTATGTGTTTGACCTGCCGCTGAGCGTCAAACCTGCTGGCGTCTATGTGGACTTCAAGGGTGGTATCTACGGCTTCAGCCGCCTCGACTCGGCGGCACCCCTGAGCGCACTCGCCGGTGAAAGCAACGCAGCCTTCAATGCCCGCCGCCGAACAGTTCTGAACGCTGAGCAGGTCGAACTGGCCAAGCTGTCCATCTATGCAGGTTCGGCGCTGGAGCACCATGTCTGGCAGCAGGCATTGCGAACCGATGCGGTTTCGACCGTACGTGGCCTGCAGTTCGCGGCCGAGAGCGGGGTCAGCTTGGTCGAGTTCACGTCGGCCAATATTGGCCAGTACGACAGCCTGATGCAGATGAGCGGGCCCACCAGCATGGCGGGCTACAAGGCCGGTATCCAGGCCGAGGTGGCAGCCGGTGCCGTGGTGACCGTCCCGCGAGCCCAGATCGCCTACACCGACCCGGTTGATCCGGCCAAGGCCTGGCGCGGTGCTGTCTACATGAGCGCCAATGCGGCCAGCGGCGCTTATGGCGCCATCATCAACGGCTCCATCTCGGGCGGTTTTCCCTTGCTCAACAGCACGCCGGTGCGCAATGTCTATGCCGGCAATCCCAACGCGCCGAGCTTTGTCGATCTCAGCAATGCGGGGACCGGGCGGCTGAGTACCTTGCCCACAGGCCAGCAGGGCAGCAACTCGCTAGCCAGTTGGGCCGGCGACCCGGTCAATATGCTGACCGGCACCTTCACTCACAACGAAAGCGATCTGCGCATCAAGGGGCGCGGTGGCCTGCCGATCGTGTTCGAGCGCTGGTACAACAGCGGCGCACCCAAGGACGGCCCGCTGGGCTTCGGCTGGACGCACAGCTTCAACCACCAGCTGCGGCTGTACGGCGTCGAGAACGGCGTGGCCAAGGTCGGCTGGGTCAACGGCAGCGGCGGCGAGAGTTTTTTCAGCAGCGCCAGCCACAGCGGCGGTGACATCACGCGCGGCAGCACGCTGGCGAACTCGCCCGGCGTCCAGCTGCAGTTCACGCGCATTGCCGGCGGCGCCGACGACGGCAAGTTCCAGATTCGAGAGCGCCACGGCCTGAGCTATCTGTTCGCCTCGGCCAGCGGCCCCGGCGGCGCGCCGACGCCGTCCAACACCGTCACCGCCCGGCTGCTGGCCATCACCGACCGCAACGGCAACCAGCTCAGCCTGGGCTACAACGGCAGCAACCAGCTCGACAAGGTCAGCGACAGCCTGGGCCGCACGGTGCTGACCCTGGGCTGGACTGGCTCGCGCATCACCCAGCTCAGCGATCTGTCCGGTCGCAAGCTGAGCTACGCCTATACCGACGGCCTGCTGACCCAGGTCACCGACCCGCTGAACCAGCTGCGCGGCTACAGCTATTACGGCGCTGCCGACGGCCCGCAGCGCGAGCGCCGCATCAAGCGATTGACCCTGCCGCGCGGCAATGGCATCGAGTTCGAGTACTACAGCGGCGGCCAGGTGTTCCGCCACACGCCGCTGGATACCGAAGGACAGCCCATCCCCGAGTCCGCGCTGACCTTCCACTACAACCCCTTTGCGCGCGAGAGCTGGACCGTCAATGGCCGGGGCCACCGGCATCTGTTTGCTTTCGATGCCCACGGCAATCCGTTGCGCATCGAGGACGGCGCCGGGGCCGAGCGGCACTACAGCTACGACCCGGCCAAGCCCTTCAACCGGCTCAGCGAGACCGATTCGGTGGGCCGCAGCACCCGCTACAGCTACAACGCCCAGGACCTGCTCGAAACCCAGACCCTGCCCTCGGGCGCGGTGCTCGAGTACCGCGACTACAACGCCTTCGCCCAGCCGCAGCGCATCAAGAACGCGCGTGGCCACTGGAGCCTGCTGCGCTACGACGCGCGCGGCAATCTGACCGACAGCTACAGCCTGCGCGCCGGCGTCGTGCCTGCCGCCGGCAGCCAGCCGGCCACTGCCGACCTGCTGGCCTGGACCCGGCGCAGCTACGACAGCGCCGGCAATCTGGTCACGACCCTGCGCGTCAAGGATTTCAGCGCGATCACCGGTCCCTCGCTGACCCAGACCTGGAGCCCCGACAAGCTGAATCTGCTGAGCCTGACCCGCGCCGGCAACCGCAATGGCAGCCAAGTCAGCGAGACCAGCCCGAGCTTCAGCTACGACTCCTTGGGCCGGCTCAAGAGCGGCGTCGACGCCCGCTGGTATCCGAGCGCCTTCAGCTACGACGCGCTGGACCGGCTGAGCCAGGCCAGCGACAGCCTGGGCAAGACGCGCAGCTTCCGCTTCGATGCCAACGGCAATCTGATCGGCAGCGAGCTGGTGGACGGCGGCAGGCGTATCGACAGCCAGGCGCTGGCCTATGACGCGCAGGACCGGGTCGAGCGCAGCCTCGACCACGCGGGGAATCTGAGCCAGAACGCTTATGACGAGATCGGCCAGCTGATCGCCAGGACCTCGGCCGACCAGGACCGCATCGGCGTCGAGTACGACGCGGCCGGGCATGCGGTGGCGGCCTTCGATGCCGAGGGCAACCGCGTGCACAGCCAGCTCGACACGCAGGGCCGGCCCCTGATCGTGACCGACCCGAACGGTCACCAGACCCGCTACGAGTACTGGGGGGCGAGCAGCTTCGACGGCCGCTTGAGGCGCGTGAGCCTGCCGGCCATCCCCGGCCAGGCCGCCGGTCGCGCCGAGGAGTATGAGTACGACGCCGCCGGCCAGGTCACACGCAGCCGCAGCATCGCGGCCGATGGCAGCAGCCGGCGCGAGCGTTTCAACTTCTTCGACGAGCTCGGCCGCCCGGTGCGCAGCGTCGGCGCGGCCGACGACGCCGGCCAGCGCCTGCAGGTCTGCACCAAGTTCGACACCCTGTCCCGGCCCATCGAGGTCTGGGCAGGCCCCACCACCGACACCACGCGCACCAGCTGCGACTTTGCCGATGCCCTGCTCAAGCGCCAGCAGACCCAGGCATGGGACGACTTCGGCCAGCTGCTCAGCAAGACCGATGCGCTGGGCCGCCTCTGGCGCTATGGCTACGACGAACACGGCAACCTGGCCAGCAGCCAGAGCCCTGAGCAGGCCAAGCTGGGCCCCACAAACAAGACGGTCTATGCCTATGACCCGCAGCTCAACGGCCTGCTGCGCAGCCGCACGGTGCCCGGCGCCGGCAATGCCGGCCAGAGCCTGCTGTACAAGCGCAACGCACTAGGCCAGGTCGAGCGGGTGGAGACCCGCGACGGCA
>NZ_JAQOWX010000056.1:0-36032 GCF_028462495.1 Paucibacter sp. XJ19-41 | reverse complement strand
CACCGCCAGCTCGTAGCGGTCCAGGCAGCCGGGCAGGCGCAGGCCCAGCTCCTCGGCCGCCGGCTCGCCCAGGGCCGGTTTCAGCGCCGCGTCGATGCGGCTGGGCTCGGCGTCCAGGTCCAGCCAGCGCCGCAGCCACGGCAGCAGGCTCGCGATGGCCGGCCACAGGCCCGGCGACAGGTTGACCAGGGCCTGGTGGCGCTGCGTGTCGAAGCTCACGCTGAGCCAGCCGCTGTGCAGCCGGCCCCGGTGCATCAGGCTCAGCGTGCGCTCGATGCGGCGCTTGAGCGGGTCCACATGCTCGACGCCGCCGACCGCGCGCGGCGCCAGAAAGCCCAGCAACGCGTCCACCGCATAAGGCGGGCGGTAGCCCAGGCGCAGCAGGATGCCGGTAGCAGCGCCGGTGTCGGCGGCGCTGCTCTGCTTGCGCAGCGCGCCGGGCTGCAGCCGGTAGTGCTCGATGAAGGCGGCGTTGAAACGCCGCAGGCTGGCAAAGCCGGCCGCATGGGCCACCTCGGTGATCGCCAGCGTGGTGTCGCTGAGCAGCTGCTTGGCCAGCAGCAGGCGGCGGGTCTGCAGATACTGCAGCGGCGTGACCCCGTGCTCGGCCGCGAAGATGCGGCGCAGATGGCGGCTGGTGATGCCCAGATGGGCGGCCAGGTCTTCCATCGAGGCCTGCTCGTCGCTGCAGTCGTCCAGCCAGCGGGCCGCCGCCCGGGCCAGCGTGCGCGAGGCGTCCATCACGCTCCAGGTCAGCCCACCGGCGGCCGGCGCCAGCTCGGGCCGGCATTTCATGCAGGGCCGAAAGCTCGCGGCCTCGGCCTGGGCCGCCGAGGCATAGAAGCGGCAGTTCTCGCGCTTGGGCGCGCGCACCCGGCAGACCGGGCGGCAGTAGATGCCGGTCGAGGTGACGCCGACAAACCAGTGCCCATCAAAGCGCGCATCGCGGGCCAGCAGGGCGGGGTAGCAGTTGTCCGGGTCCAGATCGGCAGCGCGGGCGGGAGAAGTGGCATCCATGGCCGCGATGATAGGCAGATGTTGGGCGCTGGCTGGCCGGAAACGGACATCTGGGTGGGGAGGCATCCTCGGCCAGCTGTCATCCGCCGGGGCCTGCCACGCCGTCCCTCTTCAGAGGGGGCCGTCACCCCTGGATTCCAAGTGAGAATCGCGGCCGCAGACTCGTCGCCGCGCAGCAGCTGGCGAGACGAGATCCCCGCCGCAATTTGGCGGAAACCATGTAGGCGCCGAAGGACAAGATCACCATGCCCAATCTCCGCGTCACCGAGATCAAGGCCTTTGTGCCATCGAAGGACTTCAATCTTTCCAAGCAGTTCTACCAAGACCTGGGCTTCACCATGGCGTCGGAGGGCGGCGGTGTCGCCTACTTCCACTGGGATCACGTCAGCTTTCTGCTTCAAGACTTCTGTGCCGAAGGGCTGGCCGAGAATTTCATGATGCACATCCTGGTCGAGGATGTTGAGGCATGGTGGGAGAGGGTCCAGCAAAGCGGCGTGAGCACCAAGTACGGTGTCAAGGTTTCGGATGTCGAGAGCCAGCCCTGGCGGATGCGGGATTTCTGTCTCACCGATCCCTCGGGCGTGCTGTGGCGTATTGGCCAGAACGTCGCATGAGTCTTGCCCCCAGGAATGCTTGCGATGCGAACCACGACGCAGAGTCTTCGAATCCGGGCCGGGCGAGCCAGCATCAATCGCCCGGCATGAGCATGAAGAACCTCGCGCTCATCGTCATCAAGATCGCGCTGACGATCCTGGTGGCCTATGCCTTGGCCTATCCCTTCCTGAATCCGGCCGCAGACGGCGGTGTTTTCAAGGAGGTTGAAACCCTCGGCGTGTTTGGGAGCCTTGTGCTTGTCGCCACGTTTTTGGCGGCGGTCTTTCTGTACTGCCGCGATCTGTATCGCTGCCTGAGCCTGGTGAGTCCCGGCGCGCGAAAGGCTTCGCCACGAAGTGTTTGGCTGATGTTTCTGATCCCCTACAACTTCGTCGAAGACTTCTTCATCGTCGCCAACGTGGCCGGGTCCCTACGGCAGGAGGCGGTCGGCAATGCCGCGCTTCATCGGTTCAAGAGCTTCGGCATGGTGTCCGGCCTGGGCTGGTGCGCGGCGCAGATCGTGTCCTTGCTACCTCATTCGATCGGCTCGATTGCCGGCGCGCTGGCCGTGCCGCTGTGGATCGTTCATTGGCGCTTGATCCGCCAGATCAACGCCGCGCTGAGCGAGGCGTTGAATCCAGCCGGCTCCGGCGTCGGCCAACGGGTGTGAGCCTGTGCCGCTCCCAGCTCAGCGACTCAACACCTTCAAGCCCACAATCCCGCCCAGAATCATCGCAATGCAGACGATGCGGGACAGGGTAGCCGGCTCCTTGAACACCAGGATGCCCAGCAGGGCGGCGCCGACGGCGCCGATGCCGGTCCAGACGGCGTAGGCGGTGCCCAGCGGCAGCTGCTTCATCGCCAGGCCCAGCAGCGCGAAGCTGGCCGAGGCGGCGGCGAAGCACAGGGCTGCCATGCCCATGCGGGTGAAGCCCTCGGAGGCCTTCATCGCGGTGGCCCAGACGATCTCCAGCAGGCCGGCCAGCAGCAGCGCCGCCCAGGCCAGGGTGATGGGGTTCTTCAACAGGGTTTGCAGGCTAGAGTCTGTTGACATAGGGATCACATGGCCTTGAACAGATGGACATAGGCGCGGCTGACCGGCAGCTCGCGGGCGTGGTTTTTGATGCGCACATACAGCCGGCTGGCCTCGTCGCGGCGGGTGCCGGCCAGATGGGCCAGATTGACGACGGTGGAGCGGTGGATCTGGCAGAACTGCTCGGGGTCGAGCTGGGGCATCAGCTCGATGATGGCGGTGCGTATCAGGTATTCGGCGGCCTGGGTCTGCACGACGGTGTACTTCTCGTCGGCATGGAAGAACAGCACCTCGGCCAGATCGATCTGGTGCATCAGCTCGCCCTGGCTGGCCCGAACATAGCGCAGGCGCGGCGGGGCCGGCTGCTGTTCCTGCAGCAGGCGCTGCAGCGTCGCGGCCAGCGCGCCGTCGGGCTCGGCCGGTGCGGCCCGCAGCGCGGCCTTGACGCGCTCGACCGTCTTGGCCAGGCGCTCGGTCTTGACGGGCTTGCAGACATAGTCGAGCGCGGCCTGCTCAAAGGCCTCGACCGCGTACTCGTCATAGGCGGTGACGAAGACCACGCGGGTCGCGCCCTCGATGCCCTGGGCCACCTCCAGGCCGCTCAGGCCGGGCATCTGGATGTCCAGAAAGGCGATGTCGGGCGCCAGCGCGGCGATCTGGGCGGCGGCTTCGACGCCGTTCTTCACCACCGCGACGATCTCCAGCTCGGGCCAGAGCTGGGTCAGCTGGGTCTTCAGGTACTGGGCCAGATGGGGTTCGTCATCGGCGATCAGGGCACGGACTGGGTTCATGGGGTCTGGGTGATGAAGGGCAGGGTCAGGATGGCCAGGGTGCCGCCACCGGCAGCGGCCTGCAGCTGCAAGGCGGCGGCGTCGCCATGGCGGGCCTGCAGGCGGGCGCGGATATTCTCCAGCGCCAGACCATGGCCGCCGCGGCGCGCCCGGGGGGCGGCGTTCAGGCCGAGCCCGTCATCGGCGATCTCGATGCGCAAGCGGCCCTCGGCGAGCGTGACGCTGACCCTGACCTGACCGCCATCCAGCTTGGGCTCCAGCCCGTGATGGATGGCGTTCTCGATCAGCGGCTGCAGCAGCAGCGGCGGCAGCAAGGCCTCGCGGGCGGCCGGCTCGGCGCTGATGACATAGCGCAGCCGCTCGTCCATGCGGGCCTGCATCAGCTGCAGATAGCTGTCGGCCATCGCCAGCTCGGTGGCCAGCGTCGCATCGGCGCTGCGCAGCTGGCCCAGGCTGGCACGCAGATAGTCGGTGAAGGATTCCAGCATGCGCTTGGCGCGCGGCGCGTCCTGCTCCATCAGGCTGTGCACGGTGGCCAGGGTGTTGAACAGGAAATGTGGCTCGATCTGCGCCTGCAGCAGCTTCAGCTGGGCTTCGGTGGCGCGCAGCTGGCGGGCCTGGGCGCGCAGCCGCCATTGCCAGCACAGGCTGGAGATCAGCGAGATCACCAGGCCGATGACGAGGAACTCCAGCACCGTCTGCGGCCGGCGCGCAATGAAGGCCCAGCTGTCGAGCTGCAGCAGCCAGCCCAGCAGGGTCAGGCCCAGCGCACCACCGAGCAGCATGCAGACGATGACCAGGCCGGCATGCACCAGCACCGACAGCCCGCCACGGTCGGCGTTGATGCGAGCCAGCCAGGCCTCGCTGAGCGCGAGCTCCAGCAGCCGGTAGCCGGCCATGATGGTGAAGCTGACGCAGCCGGAGATGATCAGGTTCTCCTGCAGCACATGGACCCAGGCGCCGGACTGCATCACCCGGGCATTGAGCAGCAGCGCCAGCCCGGTGACCGCCAGGCCAAAGCCCAGCGCCAGCAGGGCGGTGATCAGCAGCCGGGCCCACAGCGCCTCGTCGCGCTGCTTGCTCAAGCGCCATTGCCGGCGCCAGGCGGTGGCGAGTTCTTGTTGAATTGTCATGTCGCCAGTGTAGAAAGCGCGGCGCTGCCCCGGCGGCCAGCAAGCGACGACTGGACAGCGGCGGCGACGAATCGACGGCAGGCGTCCCTTGTTTGTACCGGCCGCCGCTCAGAACTGGCACGGGGCTTGCCTACAATCCGCCCGAGCCCGCACAGGGCAAGACGATCACAAGCAACGCAACAAAGGGAACTCATGCAAGTACACGCCTCCATCTTCAAGGCCTATGACATCCGTGGTGTGGTCGGTCAGACCTTGAACGAAGAGCTGGCCGAGCACCTGGGCCGTGCCTTCGGCACCGAGGCCAAGGCCGTTGGCGAGAAGGCGGTGGCGGTGGGCCGCGACGGCCGCCTCTCCGGCCCCGGCCTGGTGGCGGCGCTGATCCGCGGCCTGCAATCGACCGGCCTGGACGTGGTGGACCTGGGCGCGGTCACGACCCCGATGCTGTACTACGTGGCCGCGACCCGCGCCAAGCACGGCTGCAAGTCCGGCATCATGGTCACCGGCAGCCACAACCCCAAGGATTACAACGGCTTCAAGATGGTACTGGCCGGCGCCGCCGTCTATGGCGAGCAGATCCAGGGCCTGAAGCGTCGCATCGAGGCTGAGGATTACGCCAGCGGCAAGGGCCGCGCGGCCCAGATGGACATCGTTGCCGAGTACGCCCACCGCATTGCCAAGGACTGCAAGCTCAAGCGCCCGATGAAGATCGTCGTCGACAGCGGCAACGGCATCCCCGGCGCCAGCGCCCCGGCCATCCTGCGCGCACTGGGCTGCGAGGTGATCGACATCTACTCCAAGGTCGATGGCGACTTCCCCAACCACCACCCCGATCCCTCGCGCCCCGAGAATCTGGAAGACCTCAAGCGCATCGTCCATGCCTGCGACGCCGAGCTGGGCCTGGCCTTCGACGGCGACGGCGACCGCCTGGGCGTGGTCACCAAGGATGGCGAGATGATCATGCCGGACCGCCAGATCATGCTGTTCGCGGCCGATATCCTGACGCGCCAGCCCGGCGCCGAGATCATCTTCGACGTCAAGTGCACGCAGCGCCTGGCGCCCTGGATCCGCGAGCATGGCGGCCGTCCGCTGATGTGGATGACCGGCCACTCGCTGGCCAAGGCCAAGCTGAAGGAAACCGGCGCGCCGCTGGCCGGCGAGCTCAGCGGCCATATCTTCTTCAGCGAGCGCTGGTACGGCTTCGACGATGCGATGTACACCGCCGGCCGCCTGCTGGAAATCCTGTCGCGTTCGGCCGATCCGAGCGCGGTGCTGAAGGCCCTGCCCAACAGCTTCAACACGCCCGAGATCAATGTGCCCTGCGCCGAGGGCGAGCACCACGAGGTGGTCACCAAGCTCAAGGCCCTGGCCACGCTGGCCGATTTCCCCGGCGCCAAGGAGCTGGTCACGATCGACGGCCTGCGCGTCGAGTACGAGGACGGCTTCGGCCTGATCCGTCCGTCCAACACCACGCCGGTGCTGGTGCTGCGCTTCGAGGGCCACACGCCCGAGGCGCTGGAGCGCATCCAGCACGATGTGCTGGCCCAGCTCAAGCGCATCAAGCCCGACGCGGTGTTCGCGGCCGGCCATTGATCGCTCGGGAACGTCCGCCCGAGACCCTGGCGCGCTGGGTCTATGCGGCGCTGTTGCGCCTGCTGACGCCGCTCTACCTGCTGCGCCTGTGGCGGCGTGGCGGCGCCGAGCCGGCCTACCGGCAGCGCCTGGGCGCGCGGCTGGGGTTCTTCGATGCGCCCAGCGGTGAGACCGGGCGTTTGTGGATCCATGCGGTGTCGCTGGGCGAGACGCTGGCCGCCGCGGCGCTGCTGGCGGCCTTGCGGGCGCAACGCCCAGGGCTGCGCCTGCTGCTGACCCACAGCACCGCCACCGGTCTGGCGGCCGGCGCCAAGCTGCTGCAAGCCGGCGATGCCCAGACCTGGCTGCCCTATGACACACCGGGCGCGGTGCGGCGCTTTCTGCGCCACTGGCGGCCTGCGGCGGGCGTGCTGATGGAGACCGAGATCTGGCCGGTGCTGCTGCACGAGGCGGCCCGCGCCGGGCTGCCCATGGTGCTGGCCAATGCCCGGCTGTCGGCCAAGAGCGAGCGCCAGGGCCGGCGTCTGGCCTGGCTGCTGCACCCGGCGGCGCGGCGTCTGGCCCTGGTGCTGGCCCAGACCGAGGCCGATGCGCAGCGTCTGCGCGCCAGCGGTGCGCCGCGTATCGAGGTCTGCGGCAATCTGAAGTTCGACCTGCAGCCCGATGCCACGCTGCTGGCGCGTGGCCGGGCCTGGCGGGCGCAGCTGGCGCGGCCGGTGCTGTTGCTGGCCGTCAGCCGCGAGGGCGAGGAGGCCTTGCTGCTGCAGGCCTGGCGCGCGGTGCGCGGCGCCGACCGGCCCCTGCTGCTGATCGTGCCGCGCCATCCGCAGCGCTTTGACGAGGTGGCCGCGCTGATCACCGGGCAGGGCCTGAGCCTGGCCCGGCGCAGCGCCTGGCAAGACCTGCCCCCGACCGAGGCCTGGCAGGCCGATGCCTGGCTGGGCGACAGCATGCGCGAGATGGCGCTGTACTACGGCCTGGCCGATGTGGCCCTGCTGGGCGGCAGCTTCGCGCCTCTGGGCGGCCAGAACCTGATCGAGGCGGCCGCCTGCGGCTGCCCGCTGGTGATGGGCCCCAGCACCTTCAATTTCGCCGAGGCGGCCGAGCTGGCCGAGACGGCAGGCGCGGCGCGCCGGGTGGCCGATATGCCGCAGGCCCTGGTGCAGGCCCTGCATCTGGCCGTGCTGCCGGCGCGCCGTGCCGAGGCCAGCGCCCAGGCCCAGGCCTTTGCCGCCCAGCACGGCGGCGCGGCGGCCCGGATGGCGAGCGAGGTGCTCGCCTTGATGCCAATGCATTGACTTCAACACCGCAAACCAGCGATGAAACATCTCCCGAGCAAGCAAGAACTGACGATCGCCGGCCAGCGCCTGTGCTACACGCTGGCGGGCGAGGGCGAGGGTCCGGTCATCGTGCTGATCAACGGTTCGGGCGGCCCCTTGGAGGCCTGGTACAAGCTCTATCCGCAGATCGCTCAGCTGGGCAGCCGGGTGCTGGCCTATGACCGTCCCGGCGTTGGCGGCAGCGCCAAACCGACCACGCCGCAGACCGGCGCGGCCGCGGTGGCCCTGCTGCGCGGCCTGCTCGGCGCGCTGGCGCTGCCCGGCCCTTATCTGCTGCTGGGCCATTCCTTTGGCGGCCTGCATGCGAATCTGTTTGCGCGCCTGCACCCCGAAGAGGTGATGGGCGTCGTGCTGCTGGAAGCCACGGCGCCGGCCGATGTCGGTTCGATGCGCGAGCATCAGACGGCGGCCCAGCGGGCCGTCAACCGGCTGCTGAACCTGTTCTCGCGCCCCGACCCGAATGACGAAGTCAGCCAGGAGCGGCAGACCGTCGCCCAGATCGCCGCCGCGCCACCGTTCCCTGCCGTGCCGCTGCGGGTGATCACCGGCGCCAAGACCCTGCCCGGCTGGATGACGTCGGCCGCCGCGCTGGACCTGCGCCGGCGCCACCAGCAAGGCCTGCTGGCGCTGTCACCGCAAGGCGTCCAGCTGCTCGCCGAGCGCAGCGGGCATTTCCCGCAGATGTCGGAGCCGGCCCTGGTGATCGAGGCCGTAGCGCAGGTGCTGTCGGCAGGCGTTCCATCGAGTCAAGGAGTTCTGCATGCAATCCGGTGAGCCGTCGGCATCCGATGCCGCAAGCAAGGCCGCAATGGTCGCGCTCGATGTGCCCCTGCACGCCAAACAGACCCACTATCCCGAACCCTTTGCCAGCTGGGTCAGCGGCCGTGAGAAGCGCCGTCTGGGCGATGCCTTCGGCTTGAGTAATTTCGGCGTCAATCTGACGCGGCTGCGACCCGGTGCGGTCTCATCGGCCCGTCACCACCATACGCGCCAGGACGAATTTGTCTACATCCTGGAGGGCCGACCCACCTTGCTGACCGACGCAGGCGCTACTGCGTTGGCGCCCGGCATGTGCGCTGGCTTCAGGGCCGGCAGCGGCGATGCCCACCAGCTGCGCAATGACACGAGCGAGGATGTTTGGTATCTGGAAGTCGGTGACCGCAGCCCGGACGACCAGGCCAGCTATCCCGACGACGATCTCGCCGTGACAGTCTCGGACCAGGGCTATCTGTTCACCCACAAGGACGGTCGCCCTTACTGAAGAACAGGCCCCCGTAGAATCGGCGCCTCCCGCATCGAGATCTAGGCACGCAATCCATGTCAGGCAGCACCTTCGGCGAGTTGTTCCGCGTCACCAATTTCGGCGAAAGCCATGGGCCTGCGATCGGTTGCGTGATCGATGGCTGCCCGCCGGGGATGCGCTTGAGCGAGGCCGATATCCAGCCCGAGCTGGACCGTCGTCGCCCTGGCACCAGCCGCCATGTGACCCAGCGCAACGAACCCGACGCGGTCGAGATCCTGTCCGGCGTCTATGAGGGCCTGACCACCGGCACGCCGATCTGCCTCTTGATACGCAATACCGATCAGCGCAGCAAGGACTACGGCAATATCCTCGACACCTTCCGACCCGGCCATGCCGACTACAGCTACTGGCGCAAGTACGGGCTGCGCGACCCGCGCGGCGGCGGCCGGGCCTCGGCGCGGCTGACCGCTCCGATGGTCGGTGCCGGCGCGGTGGCGCGCAAATGGCTGAAGGAGAAGTTCGGTTGCGAATTCCGTGGCTGCATGACGCAGCTGGGCGAGCTGGAGATCCCGTTCGAGGGCTGGGAGCATGTGGGCAACAACCCCTTCTTCGCGGCCAATAGCAGCAAGATTGCCGAGCTCGAGGCCTATATGGACGCGCTGCGCCGTGACGGCGATTCGGTCGGCGCGCGCATCCGGGTCGAGGCCACCGGCGTGCCGGTGGGCTTGGGCGAGCCGCTGTTCGACAAGCTCGACGCCGAGATCGCCTATGCGCTGATGGGCATCAATGCGGTGCGCGGCGTCGAGATCGGCGACGGCTTCGCGGTGGTGGGCCAGCGCGGCAGCCACCATGGCGACGAGCTGAGCCCGGCCGGCTTTGCCAGCAATCACAGCGGCGGCATGGTGGGCGGCATCTCGACCGGCCAGGACATCTGGGCCTCGATCGCGATCAAGCCGACCAGCTCGATCCGCACGCCCAAGGCCTCGATCGACCGGGCCGGCAACCCGACCCAGGTCGAGACCTTCGGCCGCCACGACCCCTGCGTGGGCATACGCGCGACGCCGATCGCCGAGGCCATGCTGGCCCTGGTGCTGATGGACCATGCGCTGCGCCACCGCGCCCAGTGCGGCGATGTGACGCTGCCGATCCCGCCCATCCCCGCCAGCCGCTGAGCATGGCCGAGGCAGCGGCCTCGCGCCGCGCGCTGGCGGCCAGCGCGGCGCTGTCCTGCGCCTATTTCGCAGCCATCGGCGGCTTCAATCCCTATGCTCCGCTCTGGTACAAGGAGCTTGGGCTGTCGGTGTTCGCAATCGGCCTGCTGGTCTCGCTGCAGAGCTGGACGCGGCTGTTCGCACCCTATCTTTGGGGCGCGCTGGCCGACCGCACGGGCCAGCGCGTGGCCATCATTCGCTGGGCCGCGCTGGCCAGCTTCGTGGCCGCGATCGGCTTTGTGCTGCCGCCGCATTTCGCGCTGCTGGCGGCCTCGGTCTTTCTGATGTTCAGCTTCAATGCGGCCATCGTGCCACTGACCGAGACCGTGGTCGCGGCCCAGCTGATGCGCGCCGACGGGGCGATGGATGTGCGCCGTTACGGCCGGGTGCGGGTCTGGGGCTCGGTGGGTTTTCTGGCCAGCGTGGTGCTGGCGGGCTGGTGGTATCAGCAGGTCGGCCTGCGCGCCTTCGCGGCCACCACGCTGGTGCTGCTGGGCCTGATCGTGCTGGCGGCCTGGCGGCTGCCGCAGCAGCCGGCGGCCGTGCATGCGCAGGAGGCCGGCGAGCCGATCGGCGCAGTGCTGCGTCGGCCGGCGGTGCGCTGGTTCTTTGCCGGCGTGTTCCTGACCGTGCTGGCCCATGCCGCGCTCTATGCCTTCTTCAGCCTCTATCTGGACGCGCTGGGCTATGGCAAGCAATGGGTGGGGCTGCTGTGGGCGGCCTCGGTGCTGGCCGAGATCGCCTGGTTCGGCTTCCAGGGCCGGCTGCTGGACCGCGCGGCGCCGCATCGCTGGCTGCTGGCGGCGGCGCTGCTGAGCGCGCTGCGCTTTGCGCTGACGGCCGGCTTCGGCGCCAGCCTGTGGGTGCTGGTGCTGGCGCAATGCCTGCACGCGATCACCTTCGCGGCCCAGCACACGGTCTGCATCAGCCTGATCACGCGCTACTTTCCGGGCCGGCTGCGCGGCCGCGGCCAGGCCCTGTATTCGGTGCTGGGCTATGGCTTCTCGGGCGTGATCGGCGGCCTGGGCGGCGCCTGGCTGGCGGCGCGCTGGGGCTATGCGGCGGTGTTCTGGGCCGCCAGCGTTGCCGCACTCGGCGGGGCCTGGTGCTGCTGGCTCAGCCACCGGCACGAGCAACTGGACTTGTCTGTGTCCAACGCAAGTCGTGCCTAGCAATCTGCAGTTCGTCGCAGCGCCTCTTTAAGTTCAGAATCATCTCCCTACACTGCGGCCACTTTCGGCTAGAGACAGAAGTGGGGTAGACCATGCGCAAGCAATGGCTTTATGGGGGATTGGCGGCCGTGGTGCTGGCTGGCGGCGCGGGCGTGGCGGTCTGGGCGTCCAAGGGGGATGACAAGAAGGGCGAGGACAAAAAGGCCCAGGTGGCGCTGGAGTTCGTGCCCTCCGAGGTGGTCAAGCCCAGCCTGGCGGCGATGCCCGGCTTGATCGAGTTTTCGGGTCCGCTGGTGGCACCGGGCACGGTGATCGTGCGCAGCAAGGCCAGCGGCACCTTGCTGAGCCTGTCGGTGGGTGAGGGCAGCCGGGTGCGCGCCGGCCAGGCACTGGGTCAGGTGGACCTGGAAGAACAAAGGCTGCGCGTGGCCGAGCGCAGCGCCACGGTGGAATCGGCGCGCGCCCAGCAGGCCCAGGCCGAGCGCCAGCACCAGGCCAACGAGGGCCTGGCGGCGCAGAACTTCATCGCGCCGACCGCGCTGGAAACCTCGCGCGCCGCGCTGGAAGCCGCACGCGCCCAGACCTTGGCCGCCAAGGCCCAGCTCGACACCAGCCAGGTGCTGCTGCGCCAGGCGGCGCTGATCGCGCCGATCAACGGCCTGGTGTCCAAGCGCCATGCGCTGCCGGGCGAAAAGCTCGCCGAAGAGCAGCAGATCCTGTCCATCGTCGATCTGAGCAAGCTGGAACTGGCCGGCTTGGTCGGCACGCACGAGGTCAGCCGGCTCAAGCCCGGCATGACGGTGCAGGTACGGGTCGAGGGCGTGGACGAGACCGTCGAGGCCCAGATCGCCCGCATCGCGCCGGCCGCCGAGCCCGGCACCCGCTCCATCGTCGTGACGCTGGAGCTGGCCAATCCCAAGGAACTGTTCCGCGCCGGCCAATATGCGGTGGCGCGGGTCGAGTTGCCCGACGAGACCCGCCGCCTGACCGTACCGCAGGGCGCGATCAGCAGCAACTCCGGCCAGGAGCAGGTCTGGATGATCGAGCAGGGCGCGCTGGTGCGGCGCATCGTGACGACCGGCCGCAAGGACGCGCGCGAAGGCCGGGTCGAGATCCTGCAAGGCTTGGCGCCCGAGGCCCAGGTGCTGGCAGCGCGTTTTGACAATCTGCGCGAGGGTGCCAAGGCCAGCATCGTCGCGAGCAAGGCCAACAAGGTCGCCAGCGCCGCCAGCAGCGCAGCCGCTCAATAAAACATAAAAAGAAAGAGGAGTCGGCCATGTGGATGACCCGAATCTCGATCCAGAACCCGGTCTTTGCGACCATGGTGATGGTGGCCCTGTGCGTGCTGGGCCTGTTTTCCTATGCCAAGCTGGGCGTCGAGCAGACGCCCGACATCAGCCTGCCGGGCGCCTGGATCGATGTGCGCTATCCCGGCGCCAGCCCCGAGGCGGTGGAGCGCGAGGTCGCCAAGCCGCTGGAGGAGACGATCAACACGATTGCCGGCGTCAAGCGCATCCAGTCGCGCAGCTTCGAGGGCCGGGCCCAGCTCAGTGCCGAGTTCACGCTCGACACCGATATGAGCCGGGCCATGCAGGACCTGCGTGACCGCGTCGCGCTGGCCCAGGCGGTGTTTCCCGAGGATGTGAAGCCGCCGGCGGTCTCGCGCTTCCAGGGCGAGAACGCCGAGCCGGTGGTGGTGCTGGCGCTGATGAGCAAGACCCGGCCGGCGCGCGAGCTGTCGATGCTGGGCGAGCTGACCGTGGCCAAGCGCCTGGGCAGGGTCGAGGGCGTGGCCAAGGTCGATGTCGGCGGCCTGGTGTCGCGCGAGGTGCGCATCGATCTGGATCCGCTGCGCCTGCGCGCCTATGGCGTGACGCCGGCCGAGATCGCCAAGGCCCTGGCCGAGGCCAATACCGACCAGCCGGTGGGCCTGCTGTCGGACGGCCGCTCGGACGCCATCCTGCGCGTCGAGGGCCGGGTCAAGGACCCGAAGCAGTTCGCGCAGATCGTCGTGGCGCGCCGCGGCTCGCTGGTGCTGACCCTGGCCGATCTCGGCACCCTGGTCGAGCGCGAGCGCGAGCCCGACAGCGTGGCCCGCATCAACGGCGTGCCGGCGGTCAGCTTCAATGTCTTCAAGCAGCAGGACGCCAATATCGTCAAGACCGGCGATGCGGTGAAAGAGGCGGCCGAGGAGCTGCGCAAGACCCTGCCCAAGGATGTGGAGCTGAGCCTGATCTATGCGAGCAGCGACTTCGTCAAGGGCTCGCTGAAGGGCTTGCAGCACACGCTGATCGAGGGCGCGCTGCTGACCGTGGCCATCGTCTTCCTGTTCCTGCACAGCTGGCGCTCGACCATCATCACCGGCCTGACGCTGCCGATTGCGGTGATCTCCAGCTTCATCGCGGTCCACGCCTTCGGCTTCACGCTGAACTTCATGACGATGATGGCGCTGAGCCTGTGCATCGGCTTGCTGATCGATGATGCCATCGTGGTGCGCGAGAACATCGTGCGCCATGTCGGCATGGGCAAGGACCACCACCGCGCGGCCGAGGACGGCACCAATGAGATCGGCCTGGCCGTGATGGCGACCACCTTCGCGATCTGCGCGGTGTTCGTGCCGGTGGCCTTCATGGGCGGCATCATCGGCAAGTTCTTCTACCCCTTCGGCATCACCGTGGTGGTGGCCGTGCTGGTGTCGCTGTTCGTCAGCTTCACGCTCGACCCGATGCTGTCCAGCATCTGGCCCGATCCACCGAGCAACCGGCTGAAGAAGCTGCCGGTGCTGCGCCAGCTGATCAACGGCACCGACCGCGGCATGGACTGGCTGCACGATGCCTATGAGCGCCTGATCCGCTGGGCCTTCTCGGCGCGGCGCTACCGCGCCTGGCTGCCGGTGTTCGCCCGGCCCTTCGACGCCGAGGGCCGGCGCGACCGCGGCCAGCCGCGCCGCCTGCGCATGGCAACGATCACGCCGCGTGGCCTGGTGATGGGCGGCGGGGTCTTGAGCTTTGTGCTGGCGCTGGGCCTGACACCGCTGGTCGGCAGCGAGTTCATTCCGCAGACCGACGAGGGCTTCACCGCGATCAATCTGCGCATGCCGGTCGCGACCAGCCTGGAGCGCGGCTCGGCCAAGGTGCAGCAGGTCGAGGAGATCCTGATGGGCTATCCGGACATCAAGACCGTCTCCACCGTGGTCGGCAGCACCGGCGAGGGCATGGCTACCGGCCGCAACCAGGCGGTGCTGAACATCACGCTGAAGGATCGCAAGGACCGCCAGCGCACGCAAAAAGAGATCGAGGACGCGATCCGCGCCGACATCGCCAAGATCCCCGGCATCGAGGTCAGCGTCGGCTTTGACCGACCGATCTGGATCACCATTCTCGGCAATGACCCCGAGGTGCTGACCCAGGCGGCCAAGGACCTGGTCGAGGCGATCAAGAAGGTGCCCGGCGCGGTCGATGTCGAGACCACCGTCAAACCCGGCCTGCCGGCGTTCGCGGTGCGGCTGAAGGACTCGGCGATCCGCGAGCTGGGCCTGACCGCGCCCCAGGTCGCGGCCTCGCTGCGCGCCTATGTCAACGGCGATGTCGCGACCCACTGGAGCACGCCGGACGGCAACCAGGTCGAGGTGCTGCTGCGTCTGCCGCGCGAGCAGCGCGAGCGGGTCGAGCAGATGGCCAAGCTGCCGGTGGCCTTTGCCCGCGACGGCTCGCCGATCGCGCTGGACCAGGTGGCCGACATCGAGCAGGTCTTCAATCCCGAGGTGATTCGACGCCAGAACCTGCAGCGCCGCGAGGCCGTCTATGCCGGCGTGCAGGGCCGGCCCTCGGGCGATGTCAATGCCGATGTGCAGAAGCTGCTGAAGCAGACCCAGCTGCCGCCGGGCACCAGCTTCATGGTCGACGGCGCCGGCAAGGAGCAGGCCGAGGCCTTTGGCGGCCTGATGGGCGCGATGGCGCTGGCGGTGATCTTCATCTACATCGTGCTGGCCAGCCAGTTCGGCAGCTTTGTGCAGCCCATCGCCATCATGGCCTCGCTGCCGCTGTCGCTGATCGGCGTGATGCTGGCCCTGCTGCTGACCAACACCACGCTCAATGTGTTCTCGATGATTGGCCTGGTGATGCTGATGGGCCTGGTGACCAAGAACGCCATCCTGCTGGTGGACTTCGCCAACCATGCGCGCAAGGCTGGTGCCACGGTGGCGGACGCCCTGCTGCAGGCCGGCCTGATACGGATGCGGCCCATCATCATGACGACCGCCGCGATGGTGTTCGGCATGCTGCCGATGGCGATCGCGCTGAACGATGGTGGCGAGATCCAGGCACCGATGGGCCGGGCCATCATCGGCGGCGTCATCACCTCGACCCTCTTGACCCTGGTGGTGGTGCCGGTGCTGTACTCGTATCTGGTGCGGGATCGCAAGCCCAAGCCAGCCGATGTGGCCGAGCCTGCCGCGCAGGTGGTACCGGCCGAGTAGGGCGCGTCAGCAGCTGCCGCGCAACAGCACCTGGTAGCCCAGGTCCAGCTGCGGCGCGGCCACTGCCTCGCCGCGCATCAGCTTGATCAGCATGGCCGCCGCTTCGGCGCCGATCTCGCTGCGCGGGGTGCGCACGGTGGACAGCGGCGGCAGCATCTGCTCGCTGCCGGTCAGGTCATTGAAACCGGCCACTGCGAGGCGCTCGGGCACCTGGATGCCCAGGCGCAGCGCGGCCAGCAAGGCGCCCTGGGCCAGGTCGTCGTTGTTGAAGAAGATCGCGTCGACCTCGGGGGCCTCGCGCAAGACCTGCTCCAGCAGCGCGCCGCCCAGCGCCAGCGAGGAGCGCTCCGGGTTCAGGAATTCCAGCTCCGGCCGGTAGCGGCCGGCCGCCTGCAGCGCGCGCCGATAGCCCTCGCTGCGCTGCAGCGTGCGCGGGTCGAGCTGGGCAGCGGCAAACGCGATCTGGCGCCGTCCGCGCGCCAGCAAGGCCTCGGTCATGGCCTGGCCGGCATCGGCCTGCGAGAAGCCGACGCTGTAGGTGCCGGCCGCCGCCACCGTCTCCATCACATGCACGCAGGGCACGCCGCTGCCCTCGATCAGGCGACGCGCCTCGTCGGTGCGGTCGAAGCCGGTCACGATCAGGCCGGCCGGCCTATGCAGCAGATAGCTGCGCAGCAGGGCTTCCTCTTCGCTCGGCTCGTAATGGGTGACGCCGATCAGGGTCTGGTAGCCGGCCGCGAGCAGGGCGCGCTGCGCGGCGTCCAGCAGATCGACGAACAAGGCATTGCTGAGCAGCGGAATCAGCACCGCGACCTGGGAGCTGCGGCTGGAAGCCAGCGCACGGGCGGCCGGGTCGGGCACATAGCCCAGCTGCGCCGCCGCCGCCTGCACCCGGGCCACCAGCTCCGGCGCGACGGCGCGTTCGCCACGCAGCGCGCGCGACACGGTGATGGGGCTGACGCCGGCCGCCTGGGCCACATCCTGCAGCGTGGCGCGGCCGCTGGAGCGACGCCGGCGTGCCTTGTTGGGGGGCGTTGTGCCTGACATGGGTGCGTGTTATCCCTGATACGGTGCGATGAACTCGGGCGTAGGATAGCGCTATCCAAACCTTCGCAGGCTTCGTGCATACCCGAAATCCGCGCTGGTTGAAGGAATTCGTGGTGGTCAGCGCCGGCGCTGCCACCTTTTGTTTGATGCAGTGGGATAGCGCTATCCAATGTCAAAAGCAGTCGTGATGGGGGTGGCCGGTTGCGGCAAGTCCAGCCTGGGCCAGGCCATCGCTGCGGCCCGGGGCTGGGCCTATATCGAGGGCGATGCCCATCATTCGCCGGCCTCGGTGGCCAAGATGCGCGCCGGCATTGCGCTGACCGATGCCGACCGCGAGGGCTGGCTGGACCTGCTGGGTCGCGAGTTGGCGGCCCAGAGCGGCGGAGCGGTGCTGGCCTGCTCGGCGCTGAAGCTGAGTTATCGCGAACGCCTGCGCGCGGCGGTGCCGGGGCTGCGCTTTGTGTTCCTGGACATCAGCCGCGAGCTGTCGCTGCAGCGCGTGGCGGCGCGTGCGGCCGAGCATCTGTTTCCGGCCAGCCTGGTGGACAGCCAGTTCGCTGCGCTGGAGTCGCCGCTGGGCGAGGCCGGCGTGCTGCGCGTCGCGGCCGCCGCCGCACCCGAGCAACAACTCAGCGAGGCCCTGGCCTGGCTGCAAGGAGAGGGCGCATGAGCGAGTCGCCAACCCCCGAGACCCGGCCGCTGCCGCTGTGGCAGCGCCTCAGCGACGGCCTGATGGCCGCCTGCCTGGCCGTGATGGCCATCGCGGTCTTTGTCAACGTCGTGCTGCGCTACGGTTTCGGCAGCGGCATTGCCGCCAGCGAGGAGCTGTCGCGCCTGCTCTTTGTCTGGATGGTCTTCATCGGCGCGACGGCCGCTTATCCGCGCGGCGAGCACATGGCCTTCACCAGCCTGCTGCTGCCGCTGCGCAAGCGGCCGCTGGCGCTGAAAGTGATGGCGGCGCTGATACGTGCGGCCGTCGTGCTGGCTTGCGTGCTGCTGGGCTGGGGGGCCTGGCAGCAGGTGGTGGTTGGCATGGACAGCCACTCGGTGGTGATGGGCTATCCGACGGCCCTGCTGCCGCTGCCCGGGCTGCTGAGCGCGGTTTTCATTGGTCTGATGGCCCTGGTCCAGCTGCTGCGTGNGATGGGCTATCCGACGGCCCTGCTGCCGCTGCCCGGGCTGCTGAGCGCGGTTTTCATTGGTCTGATGGCCCTGGTCCAGCTGCTGCGTGGCAGCCCGCTGGATCTGGGCCATGGTGCTGACGTGGAGTGAGTGTCATGAGCAACGAGGCACTCGCCTTTGTGGTTTTCTCTGCCGGCATGCTGGTGCTGATGGGCATCGGCATGCCGATGGCTTTTGCGCTGGTGCTGACCGGTGCCGGCATGGCCTGGGCGCTGGACTTCTGGGACACCCAGCTGCTGGCGCAGAACCTGGTGGCCGGCATCGACAGCTTCCCGCTGCTGGCCGTGCCCTTCTTCATCCTTGCCGGCGAGCTGATGAATGCCGGCGGCATCAGCCGGCGCATCATCACGATGGCGCAGGCCTGGGTCGGCCATATCCGCGGCGGCCTGGGCTTTGTCGCGATCGGCGCCTCGGTGCTGATGGCCAGTATGAGCGGCTCGGCGCTGGCCGACACCGCGGCGCTGGCCACCATCCTGCTGCCGATGATGCGGGCCCACGGCTACCCGATGCACACCTCGGCCGGCCTGATCGCCTCGGGCGGCATCATCGCGCCCATCATCCCGCCGTCCATGCCCTTCGTGATCTATGGCGTGACGACCAATACCTCGATCTCCCAGCTCTTTCTGTCGGGCATCGTGCCCGGGCTGATCATGGGCGCGGGCCTGCTGGTGGCCTGGAAGCTGCAACTGCGCAAGATCGACCTGCCCGGCGGCGTCGCGCTGCCGATGGTCGAGCGCCTGCGCGCGACGGCCAAGGCCTTCTGGGCCATCCTGATGCCCGTCATCATCATTGGCGGCATGAAGACCGGTGTGTTCACACCGACCGAAGCCGCCGTGGTAGCGGCCTTCTATGCGCTGGTGATCGCCTTCTTCATTCATCGCGAGCTCAGCATGGGCGAGTTGCACCAGGTGCTGGTGCGCGCCGCCAAGACCACGGCCATCGTGATGTTCCTGTGCGCCGGCGCCCAGGTGGCCAGCTACATGATCACCCTGGCCGATCTGCCGGGCACCTTGAGCGGCTGGCTGGGCGGGCTGATCGAGTCGCCGCGCCTCTTGATGGCGGTGATGATGATCACGCTGGTGGTCATCGGCACCGCGCTGGACCTGACGCCCACCATCCTGATCTTCGCGCCGGTGATGCTGCCGATCGCGGTCAAGGCCGGCATCGACCCGGTGTATTTCGGCCTGATGTTCGTGCTCAACGGCGCGATCGGCCTGATCACGCCGCCGGTGGGCACGGTGCTCAATGTGGTGGCCGGCGTCGGGCGGCTGTCGATGCACCAGGTGATCAAGGGCGTGAACCCCTTCCTGATCACCTACACCCTGATCCTGATCCTGTTTGTGTTGTTCCCCCAGATCGTGATCGCGCCGGTGGCGTGGATGCGCTGATTGATAGATAGATTGATTGATCATCCATAAGGAGACTTCCGTGAAAAACACCCTTCGCCGTACCCTGCTGGCCGCCGTTGCGCTGGCCTGCCTCGCCCCGCTGGCCCAGGCCCAGGACATCAAGCCGCGCCTGATCCGTTTCGGCTACGGCCTGGCCGAGGCCAGCAACCAGGGCCGCGCCGCCAAGGTGCTGGCCGAGAATGTCGAGAAGCTGTCCGGCGGCAAGATGAAGCTGCGCGCCATCGGCGGCGCGGCCTTGGGGCCCGATACGCAGATGCAGCAGGCCTTGATCGGCGGCGCCCAGGAAATGATGGTCGGCTCGACCGCCACGCTGGTGGGCATCACCAAGGAAATGGCGCTGTGGGACACGCCCTTCCTGATCAACAACACCAAGGAGGCCGATGCGCTGCTGGACGGCCCGATCGGCCAGAAGGTGATGGCCAAGCTCGAAGAGAAAGGCCTGGTCGGTCTGGTCTATTGGGAAAACGGCTTCCGCAACCTGACCAATAACAAGAAGCCGGTCGCCAAGCTGGAAGACCTGGACGGCATCAAGCTGCGCGTGATGCAGAACAACGTCTACCTGGACAGCTTCAAGACCCTGGGCGCCAATGCGGTGCCGCTGCCGTACTCCGAGCTGTTCACCGCGCTGGAGACCAAGGCGGTCGACGGCCAGGAGAACCCCTACAACACCATCTTGTCGGCCAAGTTCTACGAGGTGCAGAAGTACCTGACGGTGACCAACCATGTCTACGCGCCGTGGATCGTGCTGGTCAGCAAGAAGTACTGGGACGGCCTGTCCAAGGATGAGCGTGCCGTGCTGCAGAAGGCCGCCGTGATCAGCCGCGACTTCGAGCGCAAGGACACCCGTGCCGAGGCCGCCAAGGCCCTGGCCGATCTGAAGGCCAAGGGCATGCAGGTCACCGAGCTGAGCCCGGCCGAAAGCGGCCGCATGCGCGACAAGCTGACCAAGGTCAATGCCGGCATCGCCACCCAGGTGGGCATGGAACTGTGGAACGAGACCCAGGCCGAACTGGCCAAGATCCGCGGTGGCAAGTAAGTTCTGTTTCGAACTAAAGTTTGACTTTAGTTCGCAATTGAACTTACACTGAGGGCCAGGCAATCCCGCACAAGGTGTGTCATGGCCCTCAGTCTCCCGAGCCGCGAAGCGGCACCCACCGCGCCCGATCTGCATTCGCCGGCCGCTGCGGCGGCGGCGCTGCGCAGCTTCTTCAATATCGCCAAGGCCTGGGGCCTGAGCAACGAAGAGCAGCAGCGCCTCTTGGGCTGCGGCCGCACCAGTTTCTACGACTGGAAGGCCGGCCGCATCAAGACCGGGCTGGACGGCGCGACCCTGGAGCGCCTGTCCCATCTGTTCGGCATCTATGCCGCGTTGCAGATTCTGCTGCCGGTCCCCGAGCGTGCCGATGCCTGGATCAAGAAACCCAATAGCGCCGCGCTGTTCGGTGGCCGCTCGGCGCTGGAGCGCATGCTGGGCGGGCAGGTGGCCGATCTCTTTGTCGTGCGCCAGTATCTGGATGCCCAGCGCGGTGGCTGGTCTTGAGCGGCGGGCAAGGTTTGGTCCAGCTGCTGTGGCCCGACAGCTGCCGGCTGATACCCAGCCGTTTCCCGCCGGTGCTGCTGTTCGACGCGGTGGCCGACCCGGCCGATCTGGAGGTGGTGTTCGCGATCGAGGCGCTGGGCAACCCCAGGCTGCGCGATGCCGTCGGCGAGCTGAGCCTGGTGCCCGCCGAGCAGCGCATCAGCGGCCCCGGGTGCAGCCCCATCATGGCGGCCTTCACCCATCTGAACCCCGAAGGCTCGCGCTTCAGCGACGGCAGCTACGGCGTCTATTACGCGGCCGCCCAGCTGGAGACGGCGGTGGCCGAAGTCAGCCACCACCGCTCGCGCTTTCTGCAGCGCACGCAGGAGCCGCCCATCGATCTGGATCTGCGCTGCTACCGTGTGACCATCAGCGCGGCTCTGGTCGAGCTGCGCGACGGCCGCCGCGCCGACAGCGCCGCGCTGCATGACCCCGACAGCTATATCGCGTCGCAGGCCTTCGGCCGCCGCCAGCGTGAGCAAGGCCTGGCCGGCATCGCCTATGACAGCGTGCGCCATGCCGGCGGCCAGTGCGTGGCGCTGTTCACGCCGCGCGCGACCCTGCCGCCGGCCCGCCAGGCCGAACATGTGACACTGCGCTGGAATGGCGAGCGCATGGCCGAGTGGTATCTGAAGTCGGATCTGCATCGGCTCTAGCCAAGTTCTGGAGTCAGCGCAATGGCGTATCTCAGCCGATATATGGGTTTGATCATGGCGCTGCTGCTGGGAGTTGCCCATGCCCAGACCCCGGCGCTGCGGCTGATGAGCGAGGAGTTCCCGCCGATCAACTTCAGCCAGGATGGCGAGGCCCGGGGACTGGCGGTGGACATGGTGCGCGAGATCCAGCGCCGCCTGGGGCAGCAGCAGGCCATCGAGTTCATGCCCTGGGCGCGCGCCTTCCGCGATCTGCAGGGGCAGGCGCCGGCCGCGCTGTTCGCAATGGCGCGCACGCCCGAGCGCGAGCGCCAGTTCAAATGGGTCGGCCCCATCGTCGTGTTCTACAGCGCCCTCTATGCGCCGGCCGGCGGCGGTGTGCGCTTGCGCAGCCTCGATGACGCGAAGAAGGCCGAAGGCGTGCTGGTCGTGCGCGACTGGTATGTCAGCGAGCATCTGAGCGCCCAGGGTTTCAGGAACCTGGTCAGGGTCAGCGATCCGACCCAGGGCATACGCATGCTGCTGGCCCGCCGCGCGCCGCTGTTTGCGACCGAGCGCATCTCGATGCCCGAGACCCTGGCCCAGGCCGGGCTGGCCGAGGATGCGCTGGAGATCGTCTACAGCTATGCCAGCGCCGAGGGCTATATCGCCTTCTCGCGCGGGACGCCCGATGCGGTGATCAAGGCCTGGCAGCAGCAGCTCGACCGGATGAAGCGCGACGGCAGCTTCCAGACCATCTACAAGCGCTGGCTGCCCGATGACAGCCCGCCCGGCTGATCGGCTCAGGCCTGCGGCCGCGCCGCGCTGAGCCCGTTCTCGAAATGCCGGCGCATCAGCTGGGCCGCCGCCGCCGCATCGCGCCGGACGATGGCGGCCACCAGGGCCCGGTGCTCGGCCAGCGACTCGTTCAGGCGGCCTTGCTTGAACAGCGAGTGATGCCGGTTGAGCTTCATCACGCGGCGCAGATCGGTGACGATCTGCTGGCGCCAGCGATTGCCCTCAATCTCCAGCAGGCGCAGATGAAAGCGCTCGTTGGCGGCGAAGAAGGCATCGCGCTGACCGACCTGGCGCTCCAGCAGCTCGTGCAGGGTCTGCAGCTCGTCGAGCTCGGCCGGCGCGGCACTCTCGGCGACCCGCGCCGCCGCATCGCTCTCCAGCAAGGCCAGCAACTGATAGGCCTCGCGCACATCGCGCTCGCTCATCTCGGTCACATAGGCGCCGCGCCGCACCTTCATCGTCACCAGGCCCTCGGCCGCCAGCACCTTCAGCGCTTCGCGCAGCGGCGTGCGGCTGATGCCCATCTCGCTGCAGAGCTTCAGCTCGTCGATCCAGGCGCCGGGCTCCAGCTCGCGGCCGAAGATCTGCAGGCGCAGGCGCTCGGCCACCTCCTGGTAGAGGGCGCGGGGGGCGAGCAGGGTGGTGGTAGTCATCGTGGCATCAGATTCTAGTCAGTTCCGAATTTATAATTATGAATAACGAGAGCGCTATGATGCCGCGTTCGCAGGAGCCGTCAATGTCTGAATCCCGTCCCACCCCGTCCGAGTTCGCCGCCGCCAGCCTGGCGCAATGGCACAAGGCCGCCGCCAAGTCGGCGCCGGGCGGCAATGTCGAGGCACTGAACTGGATCACGCCCGAGGGGCTGACGGTCAAGCCCCTGTACACCGCGGCGGACACGGCCGGGCTGCCCTATGCCGACACCTTGCCCGGTTTCGAGCCCTTTTTGCGCGGCCCGCAGGCCACCATGTATGCGGTGCGGCCCTGGACCATCCGCCAGTACGCCGGTTTCTCGACCGCCGAGGAATCGAACGCCTTCTACCGCAAGGCCCTGGCCGCCGGGGGGCAGGGCGTGTCGGTAGCCTTCGATCTGGCCACCCACCGCGGCTATGACAGCGACCACCCGCGCGTGACCGGCGATGTCGGCAAGGCCGGCGTGGCGATCGATTCGGTCGAGGACATGAAGATCCTGTTCGACGGCATCCCGCTGGACAAGGTTTCGGTGTCGATGACGATGAACGGCGCGGTGCTGCCGGTGCTGGCCGGCTATGTGGTGGCGGCCGAGGAGCAGGGCGTCTCGCAGGACTGCTTAAGCGGCACCATCCAGAACGACATCCTCAAGGAGTTCATGGTCCGCAACACCTATATCTACCCGCCCGAGCCGTCGATGAAGATCATCGGCGACATCATCGAGTACACGGCGGCCCACATGCCCAAGTTCAACTCGATCAGCATTAGCGGCTATCACATGCAGGAGGCCGGGGCCAACCAGGCGCTGGAACTGGCCTTCACGCTGGCCGACGGCAAGGAGTATGTGAAGACCGCGCTGGCCAAGGGCATGGATGTCGACGACTTCGCACCGCGCCTGTCCTTCTTCTGGGCCGTCGGCATGAACTTCTATCTGGAGATCGCCAAGATGCGGGCCGCGCGCCTGCTGTGGTGCCGGATCATGAAGGGCTTCGAGGCCAAGAGTCCGAAAAGCCTGATGCTGCGCACCCACTGCCAGACCTCGGGCTGGAGCCTGACCGAGCAGGACCCGTACAACAACGTCGTGCGCACCACCATCGAGGCGATGGCGGCGGTGTTCGGCGGCACGCAATCGCTGCACACCAATTCGCTGGACGAGGCGATCGCGCTGCCCACCGAGTTCAGCGCCCGCATCGCCCGCAACACCCAGCTGATCATCCAGGAAGAGACCCATATCACCAGCGTGATCGACCCCTGGGCCGGCAGCTACATGATGGAGAAGCTGACCCAGGACATGGCCGACAAGGCCTGGTCCATCATCGAGGAGGTCGAGGCCATGGGCGGCATGGTCAAGGCGGTGGACAGTGGTTGGGCCAAGCTGAAGATCGAGGCCAGCGCGGCCGAGAAGCAGGCGGCCATCGACTCGGGCCGCGATGTGATCGTCGGCGTCAACAAGTACAAGCTCGCGAAGCAGGACCCGATCGAGATCCTGGATGTGGACAACGTCAAGGTGCGCGACGGCCAGATCGAGCGGCTGAAGGCCATCAAGGCCACGCGCGACACCGCCGCCGTGCTGGCTGCGCTGGCGGCGCTGACCGAGGCCGCCCGCTCGGGCCAGGGCAATCTGCTGGACCTGGCGATCAAGGCCTGCCGGCTGCGCGCCACCGTCGGCGAGATCTCCGACGCGCTGGAAGCGGTGTTCGGCCGCCACCGCGCCGACACGCAAAAGGTCAGCGGCGTCTACGCCGCCGCCTACGACTCGGCCGAGGGCTGGGCCAAGCTGCAGGAAGAGATCCAGGCCTTTGCCGAGGCACAGGGCCGCCGCCCGCGCGTGATGATCGCCAAGCTGGGCCAGGACGGCCATGACCGCGGCGCCAAGGTGGTGGCCACCGCCTATGCCGATCTGGGCTTCGACGTGGACATGGGGCCGCTGTTCCAGACCCCGGAGGAGTGCGCGCGCCAGGCCATCGAGAACGATGTCCATGCGGTGGGCGTCAGCACGCTGGCCGCCGGCCACAAGACCCTGGTGCCGGCCATCCTGAAGGCGCTGAAGGCCCAGGGCGCCGATGACATCATCGTCTTCGTCGGCGGGGTGATCCCGGCGCAGGACTACGACATGCTTTACGAAGCAGGCGTCAAGGGCATTTACGGCCCCGGCACGCCGATCCCGGCCAGTGCCAAGGATGTGCTGGAGCAGATCCGTCAGGCGGTGGCCGCCTGATGGCCAGCCTGTCGTTGAAGTCGATCGCGGCCGAGGACTTCGAGGCCTTGTTTGCGCTGCGCATGGACGCGATGCGCGAGAGCCTTGCTCGGCTCGGTCTGGGTGATGTCCAGCGCAGCCGCGATCGCTTCACCAGCCAGTTCGACGCCCAGCGGACCCAGTCCATCCTGCGCGATGGCGAACGTATCGGCTTCGTGCTGCTGAGGCCGGCCGGCGATCATCTGCATCTGGAGCAACTGTTCATCCGCCCCGGCGTGCAGGGCTGCGGCGCGGGCGCCTGGGTGCTGGATTGGGTCAAAAGTGTGGCACGCGCGCATGGGCAAGACGTGACCCTCAGCGCCTTGAAGCTCAGCGATGCCAACCGCTTCTACCGGCGCCATGGCTTCGAGCCGGTCGGCGAGAACGAGTTGGAAATCGAGTACCGCTGGAAGGTCCGGCCATGAGCTGGGCCCCCGCTCTGCTGGCCGGCCCCGGCCCCGCGCAGCGCCGGGCCATCGCCAAGGCCATCACGCTGCTGGAGTCGACGCGCAGCGACCACCGGGCGCAGGCCGACGCCTTGCTGACCGATCTGCTGCCGCACACCGGCAAGTCCTTCCGCCTGGGCATCTCCGGCGTGCCCGGCGTCGGCAAAAGCACCTTCATCGAGGCGCTGGGCCTGATGCTGATCGAGCAGGGCCACCGTGTCGCGGTGCTGACGGTCGACCCATCGAGCAGCGTGTCCGGCGGCTCCATCCTCGGCGACAAGACCCGGATGGAGCGGCTGTCGATGGACGAGCGCGCCTATATCCGCCCCAGCCCCAGCAGCGGCACGCTGGGCGGCGTGGCCGAGAAAACGCGCGAGGCCATGCTGGTCTGCGAGGCGGCGGGCTACGACATCGTCATCGTCGAGACCGTCGGCGTGGGCCAGAGCGAGACGGCGGTGGCGGGCATGACCGATATGTACTGCCTCTTGCAGCTGCCCAATGCTGGCGACGATCTGCAGGCGATCAAGAAGGGCGTGATGGAGCTGGCCGATCTGGTCGTGATCAACAAGGCCGATCTGGACGATGCGGCGGCGACCCGCGCGCGGGCGCAGATCGTCTCCAGCCTGCGCCTGTATGGCATGCACGGCCATCCGGACCATGCCCATCACGATGTCAAGACCTGGCACCCGCAGGTGCTGCAGCTCAGCGCGCTGAAGAGCGAGGGGCTGGACCGCTTCTGGGCGGCGGTCAGCGAGTACCGCGAGTTGCAGAGCGCCAAAGGCCTGCTGGCCGAGAAGCGCCGCCAGCAGGCGCTGGCCTGGATGTGGGAGCGCATCCAGGCGGGGCTGCGCCAGCAGTTCGCCCAGGCCGGCGCCGTGCGCGCGGCGCTGGCCGACACCACCGCCCAAGTCTTGAATGGTCAGCTGGCCGCCTCGACGGCCGCGAGAATTCTGTTAGCCAAGTTTTCCGGAGACGATCACCATGCATGACATCCAACAAATGCTCGAACAAAAGCGCGAGCAAGCGCGCAAAGGCGGCGGCGAGAAGCGTATCGCCGCCCAGCATGCGAAAGGCAAGCTGACCGCCCGCGAGCGCCTGGAGCTGCTGTTCGACGAGGGCACGTTCGAGGAATGGGATATGTTCGTCGAGCACCGCTGCGTCGACTTCGGCATGCAGGACAACAAGATCCCCGGCGACGGCGTCGTCACCGGCTACGGCATGATCAACGGCCGGCTGGCCTTCAGCTTCAGCCAGGACTTCACGGTCTTTGGCGGAGCGCTGTCCGAGGCCCATGCCGAGAAGATCTGCAAGGTGATGGACCAGGCGATGAAGGTCGGCGCCCCGGTGATAGGCCTGAACGACTCGGGCGGCGCGCGCATCCAGGAAGGCGTGGCCTCGCTGGGCGGCTATGCCGATGTGTTCCAGCGCAATGTGATGGCCTCGGGCGTGATCCCGCAGATCAGCATGATCATGGGCCCCTGCGCCGGCGGCGCGGTCTACTCGCCGGCGATGACGGACTTCATCTTCATGGTGAAGGACTCGTCCTATATGTTCGTCACCGGCCCCGAGGTGGTGAAGACCGTGACGCACGAGGAAGTCACCGCCGAGGAACTGGGCGGCGCCGGCACCCACACCAGCAAGAGCGGCGTGGCCGATCTGAGCTTCGACAACGATGTCGAGGCCATCCTGATGCTGCGGCGCTTCTTCAACTACCTGCCGCTGAA
The DNA here is from genome assembly GCF_028462495.1 of Paucibacter sp. XJ19-41. Taxonomy (NCBI): domain Bacteria; kingdom Pseudomonadati; phylum Pseudomonadota; class Betaproteobacteria; order Burkholderiales; family Sphaerotilaceae; genus Roseateles; species Paucibacter sp. XJ19-41. Next base: position 8,691 of record NZ_JAQOWX010000056.1, on the reverse strand, counting down.
CAACCGCGAGAAGGCGCCGACGCGGCCCAGCGGCGATCCCGGCCAGCGCCTGGACCATTCGCTCGACACCTTGGTGCCGGACAATGCCAACAAGCCCTACGACATGAAGGAGCTGATCCTCAAGGTCGTCGACGATGGCGATTTCTTCGAACTGCAGGCCGACTATGCGAAGAACATCCTGACCGGCTTTGCGCGCATGGAGGGCCAGACGGTAGGCATCGTCGCGAACCAGCCGCTGGTGCTGGCCGGCTGCCTGGACATCAAGAGCAGCATCAAGGCGGCACGCTTTGTGCGCTTCTGCGACGCCTTCAACATTCCGGTGATCACCTTTGTCGACGTGCCCGGCTTCATGCCCGGCACCTCACAGGAGTACGGCGGCATCATCAAGCATGGCGCCAAGCTGCTGTATGCCTATGCCGAATGCACGGTACCCAAGGTCACCGTGATCACCCGCAAGGCCTATGGCGGCGCCTACGATGTGATGAGCTCCAAGCATCTGCGCGGCGACGTCAACTTCGCCTGGCCCAATGCCGAGATCGCGGTGATGGGCGCCAAGGGCGCAGTCGAGATCATCTTCCGCGAGGACAAGGGCGACCCCGAGAAGCTGGCGGCCAAGGAAGCGGAGTACAAGGCCCGCTTCGCCAACCCCTTTGTGGCCGGCGCGCGCGGCTTCATCGACGACGTGATCCAGCCGCACGAGACGCGCAAACGCATCTGCCGCTCGCTGACCATGCTCAAGGACAAGAAGCTCGAGAACCCGTGGCGCAAGCACGGCAATATCCCGCTCTGAGGCCATCAGGAGACAAGAATATGTTCACGAAAATTCTGATTGCCAACCGCGGCGAGATCGCCTGCCGCGTCATCAAGACCGCGCAAAAGCTGGGCATCAAGACGGTCGCCGTCTATTCCGAAGCTGACAAGGACGCCCGCCACGTCGAGCTGGCCGATGAAGCGGTACTGCTCGGCCCCGCGCCCTCGCGCGAGTCCTATCTGGTGGCCGACAAGATCATCGCGGCCGCCAAGGCCACCGGCGCCCAGGCCATCCATCCCGGCTACGGTTTTCTGAGCGAGAACGAGGACTTCGCGCGCCGTGTCGAGGAAGAGGGCATCACCTTTATCGGCCCCAAGCACTATTCGATTGCCGCGATGGGCGACAAGATCGCGTCGAAGAAGCTGGCCAAGGAGGCGAAGGTCAACACCATCCCCGGCCACAACGAGCCCATCCTGTCGGCCGAGTCGGCCGTCGAGATCGCCAAGGGTATCGGCTACCCGGTGATGATCAAGGCCAGCGCCGGCGGCGGCGGCAAGGGCCTGCGCGTGGCCTTCAATGACAAGGACTGCTTCGAAGGTTTCACCAGCTGCCGCAACGAGGCGCGCAACAGCTTCGGCGATGACCGTGTCTTCATGGAGAAGTTCGTCGAGGAGCCGCGCCATATCGAGATCCAGGTGCTGGGCGACAGCCAGGGCAACGTCGTCTATCTGCATGAGCGCGAATGCTCGATCCAGCGCCGCCACCAGAAGGTGATCGAGGAGGCGCCGTCGCCCTTTATTTCCGAGGCGACGCGCAAGGCCATGGGCGAGCAGGCCGTGGCGCTGGCCAAGGCCGTCAGGTACCAGAGCGCCGGCACGGTGGAGTTCGTCGTCGGCAAGGACCAGAGCTTTTATTTTCTGGAGATGAACACCCGGCTGCAGGTCGAGCATCCGGTCACCGAATGCATCACCGGTGTCGACCTGGTCGAGCAGATGATTCGGGTGGCCGCCGGCGAGCCGCTGCCCTTCAAGCAGGACGAGATCAAACGCGAGGGCTGGGCCATCGAGTGCCGCATCAATGCCGAGGATCCCTTCCGCAACTTCCTGCCTTCGACCGGCCGCCTGGTGAAATACCAGCCGCCCGAGACCAGCATGGAGCAGGCGGCGCCCGAGCGCTTCGGCGTGCGGGTGGACACCGGCGTCTACGAGGGCGGCGAGATTCCAATGTTCTATGACTCGATGATTGCCAAGCTGATCGTGCACGGCAAGGACCGGGCCGAGGCCATCGCGAAGATGCGCGAAGCCCTGAATGGCTTTGTGATCCGCGGCATCAGCAGCAACATCCCCTTCCAGTCCGCCCTGCTGGCCCACCCCGATTTCGGCAGCGGCAATTTCAACACCGGCTTCATCGCCCAGCACTACGGTGGCGGCTTCAAGGCCGAGGATGTGGTGCATGAGGATCCAGGCTTTCTGGTCGCGCTGGCCGGCTTCATCCGCCGCAAGGCGCGCGAGCGCGAGGCCGGCATCACCGGCCAGCTGCCCGGCCATGAGGTGAAGATCGAGCATGACTATATGGCCCTGGTCAACGAGGGCGGCGGCCGGCATCAGCGCCATGCGCTGCATATCGACGAGTTCGTCGGCCATCTGGGCGAGGCCCATGTGCGGGTCGGCGACCGCAGCTACCGCATCGTCAGCACCTCGCGCCTGAACGACATCCGCATCGCCGGCACCGTCAACGGCCAGCCCTTCACGGCCCAGGCCGAGCGCGGCACGGCCAAGAATCCGCTGGCCTACCGCATCCAGCACAACGGCCTGGCCATCGAGGTCAGCGTGCTGTCGCCGCGCGCCGCCGAGCTGCAGGCGCTGATGCCTTACAAGGCCCCGCCCGACACCAGCAAGTTCCTGCTCTCGCCGATGCCGGGCCTGTTGGTTCAGATCGCCGCCGAGCCCGGCCAGACCGTGCAAGCGGGTGAGCGGCTCGCTGTCATTGAGGCGATGAAGATGGAGAACATCCTGATCGCCGAGCGCGATGTCAGGATCGCCGAGGTGCTGGCCAAGACCGGTGAAAGTCTGTCGGTCGATCAGCCCATTCTGAGGTTCGAATAATGGACAAGAAGCCCTACAAGATTCTCGGCATCCAGCAGATCGCCATCGGCGGCCCCGACAAGCAGACCTTGCGCAAGCTCTGGGTCGATGTGCTGGGCCTGACGGTCACCGGCAACTTCGTCTCCGAGCGCGAGAACGTCGACGAAGACATCTGCGCGATCGGCAACGGCCCGCACAGGGTCGAGGTCGATCTGATGCAGCCGCTCGACCCCGACAAGAAACCGGCCGTCCACACCACGCCGCTGAACCATGTGGGCCTGTGGGTCGATGATCTGGCCAAAGCCGTCGAGTGGATGACGGCCAACGGTGTGCGCTTCGCCCCGGGCGGCATCCGCAAGGGTGCGGCCGGCTTTGATATCTGCTTCATCCATCCGAAGAGCAGCGCCGAGTTCCCGATTGGCGGCGAGGGCGTGCTGATCGAGCTGGTGCAGGCGCCGGCCGAGGTGATCGCGGCGCTGGCGCCGTCGGCCTGAGCCGCCCGTGATCAGCCGCGGCGGCGGCGCGCCCAGGCCAGCACCGCGAGACCGGACAGCAGCAAGGCATAGCTCTCAGGTTCCGGCACCGGCGTGATCGCAAAGTTGCCGCGCAGTTCGGCCGCCATATTCAGCATGCTCGCGTCCATCGGGAAGTTGGTGGCCTCGAAGCCGGCGCCGGACAGCAGATAGCTGCTGACGACGATCTCCTCACCGATCTGGGCGTCGAATGCCAGCTGCACCGCCTGCTGCTCGCTGCCGGGCCGGGCGTCCCACAGATACTCGCCGAGCACCGTGTCGCCGCGCTGCACCGACAGACCCAGTCCCAGATAGCCGCTGCCCGACTCTGCGATCTCGAACAAGCTGCTGGCCAGGCCGGCAAAGCTCACCCGCAGCGCCTGGCCCTGAACCTCGCTGGCATCGGCGACGATCTTCAGCCGCAGCGCGCTGAGCTCCACGCTCAAGGCCTGCTGGTGGCTGCCCTGGGCGGCGCCCGTGACATCGAGCGAGTGGCTCAGGCTCAGCGCCAGCTCGGCCGTGCCGCTGCCGAAGGAGACGAAGGCGTCGGCCGCATAGGCATGGGCCAGTTGGCCCGCGCCGAGCGCCGAGTCATAGCTGCCGGCGCCGAACAGGGCCAGCTCACCCTCGGCGGGCGACAGATCCAGCAAATCGGCGGCCAGTTGCGCCGCGCCGGTGCTGGCGCTGTAGCCGCCGCCGGCCTGATAGGTCTGGCGTTCGAAGCTGGCGGCCTGCGCGCCGGCCGTCAGGCTCAGGGCCAGCAGGGCGGTCTTGAAGAGGTGGTGATTCATCGGTCGGGGCTCCGTTGTCTGGCTTACTGGCGGGTGATGCGGTTCTGCGGGCCGGGCGAGACGCCGCCAGGCGTGGATTGCAGATAGGCCTCGAAGGCGTCGGTATCGACCGCGCCGCCCAGGCGCTGCGTGCCCTCGCGCAGCACGACAAAGCCGTCGCCGCCGTCGGCCAGGAAGCTGTTGACGGTGACCCGGTAGCTGGCGGCCGGACTCACCGGTTGACCGTCCAGCATCATCTGGTCGATGCGCGCGTTGCAGGGCTGGGCGCTGCTGTAGCGGTAGCTGAAGCCCTGCGACACCTGCAGGATGCGCTCGGCCAGTTGGCCGTTGCAGCCGGTGAACTGGGTTTCCAGCAGGGTCTTGATCTGGGCGCCGCTCAGGCTCATCGTTACCAGCGAGTTGCCGAAGGGCTGGACGGTGAACGCATCGCCATAGGTGACCTGGCCGCTGGGCGGGTTGAAGGGCAGGTCCGCGCGAATGCCACCGGGGTTCATGAAGGCCACCCGGGCCTCGCCGAAACCGACCGGCTGGGTCGCCTTCAGCTGGGCATCGGCGATCACATCGCCCAGCGCCGATTCGCCGGCCGCATTGGCCGCGCGGCTGATCGCCGCGGTGATGCTGCCGATCACGCGCGACTTCGGCACCAGCGCCAGTGCGTCGTAATGGTTGACGAGTTCAAGCAGGCCGGCGTCCTGCTCACCGCCGGTGCCGGTGAGCAGATTGGTGGCGGCAATGCTCAGCACGTCCTTGCTGCGGGTGTCCAGCGTCAGGTCGATGTCGGTCAGGTTGCGCGCGTATTGGCCACCCGAGGTGACGCGCACCGGCTTGCCGGCCTTGTTGGGGAGCAGGCAGTTGTAGGCCTGATGGGTATGACCGGAGATCACCAGATCGACCTCGGGGTCCAGCCGGCTGACGATGTCGACGATAGGCCCGGAGGCGCCGCTGCAACCGTTCATGCCACCGGCCGCGAAACCGCCCTCGTGCACCAGCACGACCACGCTCTTGATGCCCTGGGCCTGCAACTGCGGCACCAGCGCGTTGACCGTGTCGGCTTCGTCGGCAAAGCTCAGGCCGGCAACACCGGCCGGCGACACGATGGTGGGCGTGGCCTCCAGCGTCATGCCGATGAAGGCCACCTTGTTGCCCAGAAAATCCTTGATGCCCACGCCCGGCAGCAGAGTTTGCTGGGTGGCGGTGTCCAGCACATTGGCGGCCAGGAACTTGAACTGGGCGCCGGCGAATTCGCCGTGCTTCTTGTCAGCCGCCAGCCCCTTGCCGGAGAAGGCATCGGTCGGGTGGTTGCCGCCGTGCTGCATGCGCAGCAACTCCTCACGGCCTTCGTCGAACTCATGATTGCCGACCGCGTTGAAGTCGATGCCGATGCGGTTCATCGCCTCGATGGTCGGCTCGTCCTTGAACAGGGCCGAGGTCAGCGGGCTGGCGCCTATCATGTCGCCGGCCGACACCACGGCATGCAGCGGGTTGACCGCCTTCAAGGCCTGGATGCGGGTCGCAAAGCGGGCGACGCCGGGATTGCTGGACGAGCCTTCGCCGGCCTTGATCGAGCCGTGGAAGTCGTTGAAGGCGATCAGCTTGACCTTGAGCTGGGTGCCTATGCCCGAGCTCTGGGCCGCCACCATGAGCCGGCTGCGCTCGGCCGCCGTGATGCGGCGCTGCTTCAGCAGATCGAAGCTGATCTTCGATGCATGGTTCAGAAAAGCGGCCTGGCTGCCCCAGGCCTGCTCGTCGGCGATCAGGTCATCGATCGTGCATTGCCCGTCGACGGCCCGGTTGCTGACACCGGAGTCAACACTGCCCAACAAGACGGTCGGCGAGCTGTCGGGCGTGGCGCAGTCGGCCAGCGCCCCCAGGGGCAGGGTGGCGGCCAGCAGCAGGGCCAGTCGGGCGAGAAGGGGCTTGGGCATGGGAGGCTCCGTGGTCGGTATGCGAATACCGCCAGACTAGGGTGCTTCGATGACGCGCCGCTCCGCCCCCAATATGGGCTGAAAGGACTACAACATCGACCGCCAGCCTTGCCCCGGCCTCAGCCCAGCCCGGCCGGCAACTGCCCACCCAGGCGCTCGATCTCGGCGCGCAGCAGCGCGATCTCGGTCATGCGGTCGAAGTCGGTCTGCAGCTGCTTCTGATGCATCGCGAAATGCATCAGATTGGCCACGCGCAGCTGCAGCAGTTCGGGGTCTATCGGTTTGAACACATAGTCGATCGCGCCCAGGCTCAGGCCGCGCTTGCGCGCTGTTTCATCGGTCAGCGCGGTGATGAAGATGATGGGCATCAGCGAGGAGCCGGGGTGCTGGCGCAGCCGCGAGGCGACCTCGAAGCCGTCCATGCCCGGCATCATCACATCCAGCAGCACCAGGTCGGGCGGCGCATCGGACTGGCAGATCGCGATGGCCTTCTCGCCGTGGGTGGCCAGCTTGACCTTGAAGCGGTCCTGGAACAGGCCGGCCACCAGCTGCAGATTGTCCGGCGTGTCATCGACCACCAGGATGGTGGCGCGCTCGCTGGCCGCGGGCGGCGTGGGTGGCAGGACGGGCTGGACGCTGGCTGCCGGTGGCCGGGCCTGGCGCAGCAGCGCGCGCTCGACCCGCTCCAGCAGGCGCTTGCTGGTGAAGGGCTTGATCAGCAGATCGGCCACACCCAGCCGTATCACCTGCTCGGCCAGGGCCTTGTCCAGGCCGCTGGACATCAGCAGCACCGGCAGCTTGCTCAGCCCGGCGTCGGCGCGCAGCGCCTGCAGCAGGCTCAGCCCGTCCATGCCGGGCAGCTCCAGCTCGGTCAGCAACAGCTGCACCGGCGCACCGGCGCGCAGCTGCTGCAAGGCCTTGGCGCCGTCCGAGGCCTCCAGCACCGTGCCGAAGCCGGCCTCGCCGAGCTGGTTCGCCAGATGGCGGCGGATCGCTGCGTTCGCATCGGCGACCAGCACATGGGTCTTGTTGTTATTCATGCCGGCTGTTCTCCCTCTTCATCGGCAAAGCGCGTCGCGATGGTCTGAAACTCCGCGCTGACCAGCTCGAAGGCCGCGACTATGTCGGGGTCGAAATGGCTGCCCAGGCCTTGCCGGATGATGTTGCAGGCCATCTCGTGCGGGAAGGCCGGCTTGTAGACACGCTTGGAGATCAGCGCGTCGTAGACATCGGCCAGCGCCATCAGCCGGGCCGACAGCGGGATCTGCTCGCCCTTCAGACCCAGCGGATAACCGCTGCCATCCCATTTTTCCTGGTGGCTGTAAGCGATCTCCTTGGCGTAGCGCAGAAAGGCGTTGTCCATGCCCAGCTCCTGCTCGGCCCGCAGGATGGCATCGCGGCCCAGCGTGGGGTGGGTCTTCATCAGCTCGAACTCCTCGCTGGTCAGCGGGCCGGGTTTGAGCAGGATGCGGTCGGGAATGCCGACCTTGCCGATATCGTGCAGCGGCGCCGACTTGAACAGCAGGGCCAGCGCGGTGTCGTCCAGGCTGTCGGCAAAGCGCGGATGCGGCCGCAGTGCCTGGGCCAGGCACTGCACATAGTGCTGGGTGCGGCGGATATGGTTGCCGGTCTCGTTGTCGCGCGTCTCGGCCAGCGAGGCCATCGCCCGTATCGTCACGTCCTGCAGGGCCTCAACCTCGCGGGTGCGCTGGGCCACCAGGGCCTCCAGATGGTGGTTGTGGCGCTCCAGCAGGTCGCGCGCCAGCTTCAGCTGCAGATGATGGCGCACCCGGGCCCGCGCGATGTCCGGGTTCACGGGCTTGGTGATGTAGTCCACCGCGCCCAGCTCCAGCCCCTCGCGCTCGTTTTCGGCCGCGCTCATCGCGGTCAGGAAGATCACCGGAATGGCCCGGGTGGCGGGCGCGGCGCGCAGCCGGCGCAACACCTCGTAGCCATTGAAGCCGGGCATCATGATGTCCAGCAGGATCAGATCGGGCGCCGGGTTTCCGGCCGCGATCTGCAGCGCCCGCTCGCCGCTGGCGGCAAGCTTGAGGCGGCATTCGCCGCGCAGCACCGTGCTGATCAGTTCCAGATCGCTCGGCGTGTCGTCCACCACCAGCACCAGATGCGTATCGGCCGCCAGGGCCAGCGGGTCGCTCATCACGTTTGCTCCGGCTCGATCAACAAGGGATTCGCGGCGCGCAGGGCGCTCAAGCCCTGGGCCAGGTCGTAGGCGGCCAGGGCCTGTTCCAGCGGCGCCAGCGCCGCACCGAGCGCGGCGGCCAGCTGCGGCCGCAGCTGCTGGAACAGCGCGACGGCCTCGGCATCATCATCGGCCAGCAGCGATTCCAGCCGCGCCAGCTGCGGCCGCAGGCCGGCCCAGTCGATGGCGCTGGCGGTCGCAGCCGGCTCGTCCGCCGGCAAGGCGGCTTGCAAGGCCAGGACCAAGGCCGAGCAGGCCTGCTCGACGGGCTCCAGCGCTGGCACACGCCCCTGCTCCAGCGCCAGCTCGGCCACCCCGGCCTGCGCCGCCAGATCGGCCGCGCCAATCGTCGCGGCCGTGCCCTTGAGCGTGTGCAGCGCGCGCAGCGCCTCGGCCGGCCGCGCGGCTGCCAGTTCGGCACGGGC
>NZ_JAQOWX010000055.1:0-36172 GCF_028462495.1 Paucibacter sp. XJ19-41 | reverse complement strand
GCGGCGCTGTGCGGCCAGGTCGCGGCCGCACAGCTGACGGGCGCGCCGCTGCCGCTGGAGGCCGATTTGCTGGACGCCATCGATCCGGCACGCTTTCGAGTGCGCGAGTCACGGCGGCCGACCCGCTCGTAAATCGCCCCGCCAAGCCAGAGCGCCCTCAGCTTTGCGCAACAAGCGCCGATAACCAGGGGCGAAACGCGGCCACCGCCCGCGCACCCAGCCTATTCGGGAGACCTCTATGCTTAGCAGCCTGTTTGCCGGCCGTTCCATCGGCCAGCGCCTGACCGTGGTTCTGAGTCTGGTGCTGATGATTGCCTTTGCCGGCTCCGGCCTGGGCTTCTGGGCACTCAGCCGGGTCGCGGCCGAAACCAGCGATATGTACGAGAACTCCCTGGTCAGCGAACGCCTGGCCTCCGACTGGTACCGCAACATCACCAATGGCGTGAACCGTACCAGCGCGATCGCGATCAGCGCCGACCCGAGCCTGGCCGAGTTCTTCGCAGCCTCGGCCGCCGAATCGACCAAGCAATCGACCGAGCTGCAAAAAGCCCTGGACAAGCAGATGAGCTCGCCCGCCGAGCGCAAGTTGTTCGAGCAGCTCTCCGAGGCCCGCAAAGGCTATCTGAGCAGCCGCGACGCCGTCAGTGCCGCCAAGAAGGCCGGCGACGCCGACAAGGCCAAGCAGATCTTCGACAGCCAGTTCCAGCCGGCCGCCGCCAAGTTCCAGGACGCGATCAAGGAGATCGTGCAGGAAGAACGTGCGCAGCTGGACGCCGCCGCCAAGCGGGTGGACGCCGCCAACAGCACGGCCCGCACCGGCCTGGTGGTGTTCGCGCTGTGCGCGCTGGCGGTCGGCGCGGCGCTGGCCGTCTGGCTGACCCGCTCGATCACCGGTCCCTTGCGCGAGGCCGCCACGGTGGCCGATGCGATTGCGAACTTTGACCTGACCCGCCCGATCACGCCGCGCAGCAATGACGAGACGGGCCAGCTGCTGCGCTCGCTGAAGACCATGCAGGAGGCCTTGCTGAAGCTGATCGGCGAGGTGCGCGGCTCGACCGACAGCATCTCGACCGCCAGCTCCGAGATCGCTGCCGGCAATCTGGACCTGTCGGCCCGTACCGAGCAGACCGCCTCCAACCTGCAGCAGGCCGCCGCCTCGATGATGCAGCTGACCGGCACGGTGCGGCAGACGGCCGAGTCGGCCACCACCGCCAACCAGCTGGCCCACTCGGCCGCCGAGGTGGCGCAGCGCGGCGGCACGGTGGTGGCCCAGGTGGTGTCGACGATGGACGAGATCAACAACAGCTCTCGCCGCATCAGCGACATCATCGGCACGATAGACGGCATCGCCTTCCAGACCAATATCCTGGCGCTGAATGCGGCGGTGGAAGCGGCCCGCGCCGGCGAGCAGGGCCGCGGCTTCGCGGTCGTGGCCTCCGAGGTGCGCTCGCTGGCCCAGCGCAGCGCCACGGCGGCCAAGGAGATCAAGACCCTGATCAGCGCCAGCGCCGAGCGGGTCGAGTCGGGCAGCAAGCTGGTGCGCGACGCCGGCACGACGATGGGCGACATCGTCTCCAGCGTGCAGCGGGTGTCCGACATCATCGGCGAGATCAGCGCCGCCTCGCGCGAGCAAAGCGACGGCATCAACCAGATCAATGCCGCCGTGACCCAGCTCGACCAGATGACGCAGCAAAACGCGGCCCTGGTCGAGGAAGCCGCCTCGGCGGCCGAAAGCCTGAAGGATCAGTCCGGCCGGCTGTCGACCGCGATCGGCGTGTTCAGGCTGTGAAGTCCAGCGTCCGGACGCCCTCGGCCGTGCCCAGCAGGCAGACGCTGGCACGGTTGCGGGCGAACACGCCGACCGTGACGACGCCGGGCCACTGACTGACCTCGGCCTCGAAGGCCGCCGGCTCACGGATTTGCAGGCCGCGCACATCGAGGATTTGGCAGCCGTTGTCGGTGACGCAGCCGGCACGCAGCGTGGCCTGGCCGCCCATCGCGGCGAAGCGGCGCGCGATCTGGGCCGCCGCCATCGGGATCACCTCGACCGGCAGCGGGAAGCCGCCCAATACCGGCACCAGCTTGCTCTCGTCGGCAATGCAGACAAAGCGCTCGGCCAGGTCGGCGACAATCTTCTCGCGCGTCAGCGCGGCACCGCCGCCCTTGATCATGGTCCCGGCCTGATCGATCTCGTCGGCGCCGTCGATATAGACCGGCAGGCTCGTCACCTCGGCCGCCTCCAGGATCTTGATGCCCAGCCCGCGCATGCGCTCGGTGCTGCGCTGCGAGCTGGATACCGCGCCCGCGATGGCCATGCCGCTGGCGGCCAGCGCATCGATGAACTTGTCCACCGTCGAGCCGGTGCCGACACCGACGATGCTGCCGGGCGTCACATAGTTCAGGGCCGCCTGGCCCACCAGGGTTTTCAGTTCGTCTTGAGTCATCGCAAAGCACCGCAGCTGTCGAAAACCCGATTATCTCAAGCGGGGTAGAAGCGCCCGTGAAAACCGTAGGGCAGCCAGTGAGGCAGCCAGACCCGCGCCAGCGGCCCGGCGGCGAGCGCCTGGGCGTCGAAGATGCTGGCAAAGCTCTGCCGTCGCCCTGTGTCATAGCCCATGCCCAGCAGCCAGCCCTCGCCTTCCTGGCTGCTGCCCGGCTTGGGCACCAGCACATGCTCCTCGATCACGGTGTCGGTGCCGAACACGAAGCGCTCGCGCCGGCCGCTGTCCAGGTCCAGGCCCATCAAGCCATTGAAGCCCCAGCGCGGGCCCAGATCCACCGCCGTCGGGTACCAGAGCTTGCTGTAGCGCCGCGCCACCACGCGCGGATCAACCACCGGGAACTCCACCGCCTCGTCGCGCGACTGCAGCTCGATTCGCCCGCCGCCGGCCAGCGTGATGCGCATGAAGCGCGGCGTCGAATGCCGCGGCGGCGGGCGCCGCCCGCGCATCTGCTGCTCCATATCGGCATTGATCTCGGGCAGCGGCGCGCCCTGCACATAGTCGAGATGGATCTCGCCGTCGGCGTCCCAGGCATTGCCGAAATGGAAGACGAAGGCGGCCGGCATCTCCAGCACCCGGCGCTGGCTCAGATCGGCCTTGTCGATGATCAGCACCCGTGTGGGCTGATCGCGCTGCCAGCGCATCGCGTCCAGCATGCTGCCGCCCGAGCGCAGGGCCGTCAGATCCAGTTGCACCGGCGGCAGCAGAAAGACCAGATAGCGCTGCGAGACCGCGAAGTCATGCACCATCGCCGAGGCCGGCATCGCGAACACCGCGCTCTTGAGCAATGCACCGGCCGGCGAGAGCTGGTAGATCACCATGCGGCCGTGGGCAGTGCCGAAATTCCAGCTCGTGCCGTCCGCTTCCTGCTTGGGATGGGCCGAGAACGGCAGGCCGGCCAGCTCGGGAGACCAGACGCGCGGCCCCTTGGTTTCCAGGCTTGCCGGGTCGAGCTCATAAGCGCTGCCGCCCTCCCACAGCGCATAGAGCCGGTCGGCCTGGCGCAGCACGCTGGTATTGGCGACATTCATGCTGTCGGGTCCGTGCACGGGCATGCGCGGCGGGATGGCCGTGCCCAGGGCCGGCACCAGAAAGCGCTGCTCGCGCGCCTCGGCCTTGAACTTGGCGGTCTGCACAAAGCGCGCGCTGTGGCTGACCCGTCCATCCTCGAAGCGCCAGGCCTGCACCAGGCCATCGCCATCGAACCAGTGGCGGTAGCGCTCGCCGCCGCGCGCCATCAGGCCCGGGCCGTTGCGGTAGTAGACGCCGCGCAGGCCGGCCGGAATCTGGCCCTCGATCCGCAGCGCGCCGGCCTGCGGCACCTCATCGGACAAGCCAGAAAAGGGGCGCAACTCGGGCGCCGCGCTGGCGTCGAAGTCGGCGGGCAGGCCCAGGGCCAGGGCTTCCTGGGCGGAGGTGCCCAGCAGGGTTGCCAAGCCGGCACCAAGGAATTCACGTCTTTGCATGATCGGTCTCCCGGCTCAGTTCAGCTTGATCGTCAGGCGAGCACCCTCGCCCTTGAGCTCGAAGGCGGCCTGCTCGAAGCGCGGCGGGCCGAACTGGCCAACCGCGTTATTGGAGAAGGCGGTCGGCTCCTGCGGCATGCCCATCGCGTTCATGTCCAGGCGGCCGTTGCCGTTCAGGTCATGGATGACGCTGACGCCCACCAGGCCTTCGGGCACGTTCTTCAGCAGGACGCGCAGCGCCCCGCCCTGCTGGGCCGAGGCGTCCTGCCGGCTGGCGGCGATCGGCTGGCGCAGCCAGCCTTCGGCGCCGAACACGGCCACCAGCAGCTGGCCGCTGCCGGCACTCAGGCCCTGCACATCGAGGTCCAGCTCGGCCGCCTGGGTGCACAGCCCACTTAAGGCCAGCAGGGGAATCAGAAAGGCTTTCTTCATACACGTCCTCGGAGTTCGGCTTGGGGTGAGCGAACTCTAGGGACGGGACAGTGTGGCGCCCAGCACCAAGCGACAAGGCGACGTGGCCAGTCGCGAAACGACCGGCCACGGCGCCAGATGCAGGCTGACTCAGCCCCGGCGTTGTCGCACAGCTGCGGCCAGCTCGCGCAGCAGCGGTTCGGTCTGGCTCCAGCCCAGGCAGGCATCGGTGATCGAGACGCCGGGCTTCAGGTCGGCCTTGGTCTGGCCCGGGGCCAGGTCTTGCCGACCCGGCTGCAGATGGCTCTCGACCATCACGCCGGTGATGCGCTTGTCGCCCCCGGCCATCTGGGCGGCCACATCGCGGCCGACCTCGATCTGGCGCTCGTACTTCTTGCTGCTGTTGGCATGCGAGAAGTCGATCATCACCTGCTCGCGCAGGCCCGAGCCCTTCAGCGCCTCGCAGGCGGCCTGCACGCTGGCGGCGTCGTAATTCGGCGCCTTGCCGCCGCGCAGGATGATGTGGCAGTCCTCGTTGCCGCGGGTCTCGAAGATCGCGGCCGCGCCCATCTTGGTCATGCCCATGAAGGCATGGCTGGCGCTGGCCGCCAGCACCGCGTCGGAAGCGACCTTGATGCCCCCGTCGGTGCCGTTCTTGAAGCCGACCGGGCAGGACAGGCCCGAGGCCAGTTGCCGGTGGCTCTGGCTTTCGGTGGTGCGGGCACCGATCGCGCCCCAGGCGATCAGGTCGGAGATGTACTGCGGCGACAGCAAGTCCAGGAACTCGGTGCCGGCCGGCAGGCCCAGGGCCGTGACGTCCAGCAGCAGCTGGCGCGCCAGGCGCAGGCCTTCGTTCATGTGGAATGTGCCGTCCAGGCGCGGGTCGTTGATATAGCCCTTCCAGCCCACCGTGGTGCGCGGCTTCTCGAAATAGACCCGCATCACGATCAGCAGGTCCTGCTGCAGCTCGTCGCGGGTCTTCTTCAGCAGGCGGGCATAGTCCATCGCCTGGTCGTGGTCGTGGATCGAGCAGGGGCCGACCACCACCAGCAGGCGGTCATCGCGGCCATGCAGCACATCGCCGATCTCCTGGCGGGCCCGCTCGACCAGCTCCAGCGAGGCGTCGGGCAGCGGCAACTCGTCCAGCAGCAGGGCCGGCGAGATCAGCGGGCGCACGGCGCCGATGCGGGTGTCGTCGGTGCGGGTGGTATCGCGGGTCGCATCACGCGAACCGACTTCACGATCATGTTGGGGGTCATCGAGCGGCTTCATCGCAGTCTCCTTCTGGGCCCGGATTATCGGTGGGCCGATGCGACAATCCGGCCATGTCATTGATGCCTTATGCCCTTACCCGCCCATTTCTGTTCGGCCTGGATCCCGAACATGCCCACGAACTGACCCTGGGCTCCATCGCCCGGCTGCAAAACACCCCGGCCCAATGCCTGTGGGCGCAGCGCCGCATCAGCGATCCGGTCACGGTGGCAGGTCTGAACTTCCCCAATCGCATCGGTCTGGCCGCCGGCCTGGACAAGAACGGCCGCTGCATCGACGGCCTGGGCGCGATGGGCTTCGGCTTCATCGAGGTCGGCACGGTGACGCCCAAGGGCCAGCCCGGTAATGACAAGCCGCGCATGTTTCGCCTGCCCGAGACCGAGGCGCTGATCAACCGCCTGGGCTTCAACAACGAGGGTCTGGACAGCTTCATCGCCAATGTGCAGCGCGCCCACAGCTTCCGCGCGGCCGGTGGCCTGGTCGGACTGAACATCGGCAAGAACGCCGCGACGCCTATCGAGCAGGCGGCCGACGACTATCTGCTGGGCCTGGAGGGTGTGTTCCCCCATGCCGACTACATCACGGTCAATATCTCCAGCCCCAATACCAAGAACCTGCGTGCGCTGCAGAGCGACGAGGCGCTGGACGCGCTGCTCTCCCGGCTGCAACAGCGCAAGCTGCAGCTGGAGCAAAGCAGCGGCCGGCGCGTGCCGATGTTCGTCAAGATCGCACCGGACCTGGAGGAGGACCAGGTCGCGGTGATCGCCCAGACCTTGAAGGTCAACGGCATCGACGGCGTGATCGCCACCAACACGACGATTGCGCGCGACGCGGTCAAGGGACTGCCGCATGCCCAGGAGATGGGCGGCCTGTCGGGCCGGCCGGTGTTCGAGGCCAGCAACCGGGTGATACGCCTGCTGCGCGCGGCGCTGGGTTCGGGCTATCCCATCATCGGCGTCGGCGGCGTGCTCAGCGGCGCCGACGCACGCGCCAAGCTGCAGGCCGGGGCCGATCTGGTGCAGCTCTACACGGGCCTGATCTACAAGGGCCCGGCCCTGGTGACGGACTGCGCCCGGGCCTGCGCGCTCTGACCACTTGCTGGCTGCAATATAAAAAAAAGCGGACCGAGGTCCGCTTTTTCATTTGAGCCGCAGGGCTCAGCTCGTCTTGCGACGGCGTGCAACAAAACCGACCACACCGAGGCCGGCCAGCATCAGTGCATAGGTCTCGGGCTCGGGCACCGGCACGGCAGCGGCGGCCGAGTTGATCGAGTAAGCACCGGCCGTGGTGGCCAGAGCGAACACAGCGTAGTAATAGTTACCAGCGCTCAGGGTCACTTCATTGACGGTTGGGGCGCCACCAAAGGTCCAGGCAGCAACGCCGGCATCGTCAGCAGTACCGACCAGACCGTCACCACCCAGGCTGAACAGGCTGTACGTCGCAGGAGCGAACGTGCCGAACGAGCTGACGCTGCTGGCCACCGTGGACGTCTCTGCCAGAGAGAAGCTGAAGGTGTCATACACCAAGCCACCGGCAGTTCCAGCCAAAGCGCTTTCCAGCAAGGCATGCGAGCCCCAATCAAAAGACGCGGCTTGAGCACCAACACCACTCAAGGCCAGAGCCGCCGCAGCGACTAGAGGTTTCAACTTCATAAACAAACTCCCAGGTTGAACAAACGAGTACGAAGAACTCACGACTTATTGTGCACTGCAGCGCAACTCCTGATCCATCCCCTGCGTCCCTTGTGTTAGGGGCTAAGCCCTTGTTTCTTGTACCTTTTTGTAAGTACCACCCTGATTCGAAGTGCCCATGTAAGCCAAGGTTGCCGGACTAAAAAACTTCGGCTTGCACCATTTCGGTACCGCCTGCCCTTCAAGCGGGCAGAACGCGCGCCACTTTCTGCAAACCTTCGACCGCCTTGCCCTTTCGAGCCCTCTTGCCGGAATACTGAGCAAGATTTGTGCCTTTAAGCAGCTCTTCCTTGGGCTTGCCACCGCGCCCGCTGCCCAGCACCTGCAGAGCCTGGGTGAAGGCCGCCACGCTCAGCAACGCATCCTTGGGCTCCAAGTCGATCAGGGTCAGGCCGCGCCCGCCCTTGGGCTGGTGTTTCAACTCGTCCAGCGCATAGGTCAGCAGGCGGCCGTTCAGCGACAGGCAGGCCAGTTGCACACCCAACACCTCGCCGGCCGGCAAGGCGGCCGGCGGCAGCGGCTTCTCCTCACCTTCCAGGCTCAGGAAGGTCTTGCCGGCCTTTTGTCGGCCGATCAGATCGCCCACCTGGGCGATCAGGCCGAAGCCACCGGTGCCGGCCAGCACCAGGCGCTGCTGGGTGTTGGCAGCGTAGTAGTGGGCGATCTGCGTGCCGCTCTCCAGCTCGATCAGGGTCGTGATCGGCTGGCCATCGCCGCGCCCGCCGGGCAGCACCGCCACCGGCACCGAGTAGACCCGGCCATTGCTGCCGAAGACGATCAGCGGATCGACGCTGCGGCAGGGGAAGGTGCCGTACAAGGCGTCGCCGGACTTGAAGGCCAGCGCTGCCGCATCGACCTCATGGCCCTTCAGCGCACGCACCCAGCCCTTCATGCTGACCACCACGGTGACTGGCTCGTCCACCACCTTGATCTCGGCCACCGCGCGCTTCTCTTCCTGGATCAGCGTGCGGCGCTCATCGCCATACTGCTTGGCGTCGGCCTCGATCTCCTTGATCACGGTGCGCTTGAGCACGCCGGGATTGGCCAGGATATCGTCCAGCTTGGCCTGTTCCTCGCGCAGGCTCTTGAGCTCCTGTTCGATCTTGATCGCCTCGAGCCGCGCCAGCTGGCGCAGGCGGATTTCCAGGATGTCCTCGGCCTGGCGGTCGGAGAGGCGGAAGCGCTCGATCAGCGCCGGCTTGGGCTCATCGGCATTGCGGATGATGCGTATCACCTCATCGATATTGAGCAGCACCAGTTGCCGGCCTTCCAGCACATGGATGCGGTCCAGCACCTTGGCGAGACGGTGCTGGGTGCGGCGCTGCACCGTGGCCTGGCGGTAGCCCAGCCATTCGACAATGATCTGGCGCAGGCTTTTCTGCGTCGGCCGGCCATCGGCGCCAATCATCGTCAGGTTGATCGAGGCCGAGGTCTCCAGGCTGGTGTGGGCCAGCAGGGTCGTGATCAGCTCCTGCTGCTCGACCGTGCGGCTCTTGGGCTCGAACACCAGGCGCACCGCCGCGTCCTTGCTGGACTCGTCGCGGACGCAGTCCAGCACCGCCAGCACGCTGGCCTTGAGCTGCAGCTGTTCCTGACTCAGGGCCTTCTTGCCGGCCTTGACCTTGGGGTTGGTCAGCTCCTCGATCTCCTCCAGCACCTTTTGCGAGCTGGTGCCATGCGGCAGCTCGGTGACGACCAGCTGCCACTGGCCGCGCGCCAGGTCCTCGATCTTCCAGCGCGCACGCAGCTTCAGGCTGCCACGACCGCTCAGATAGGCCGAGCGGATGTCCTCGGCCGCGCTGATCAGCTGGCCGCCGCCCGGATAGTCGGGGCCGGGCAGCAGGCCGAAGAGCTCGTCATCGCTCAGCTTGTCGTTCTTCAGCAGGGCCACCGCAGCCGCGGCCACCTCGCGCAGATTGTGGCTGGGCACCTCGGTGGCCAGGCCCACCGCGATGCCGGACGCACCGTTAAGCAGCACGAAGGGCAGGCGCGCCGGCAGCTGGGTCGGCTCCTGGGTCGAGCCGTCGTAATTGGGCGCGAAGTCGACCGTGCCCTCGTCGATCTCGTCGAGCAGCAGGCGTGAAATGGGCGCGAGACGGGCTTCGGTGTAGCGCATCGCCGCCGCGCCGTCGCCGTCGCGGCTGCCGAAGTTGCCCTGGCCGTCGATCAGCGGATAGCGCTGGCTGAAGTCCTGGGCCATGCGCACCAGCGCGTCATAGACCGACTGGTCACCGTGCGGGTGAAAACGGCCCAGCACATCGCCGACCACGCGCGCGCCCTTCACGGGCTTGGCGCCGGTCGTGCCGCTGAAGGACAGACCCATGCGGTCCATCGAGTACAGGATGCGGCGCTGCACCGGCTTCTGGCCATCGCAGACATCGGGCAGGGCCCGGCCCTTGACGACCGACAACGCGTACTCGAGATAGGCCTGCTGGGCATAGTGCGCCAGGGTCAGCGCCTCGTTGCCATCCTCGGCGGGCGGGGTGAAATCAATCGTGGTCTGGGTCATTTTGGACTGCTGTGAATTCGGAGGTGCTGGGCCTGGGCCGGCAGGCTGCGTTGCAGCAGGGCCCAGTAGAGCTCCAGCACCAGATGGACATGGGCCTGGGTCTCGGCGAACGGCGGCATGCCGCCGCCATGGCGGCGCACCGCGCCCTCGCCGGCATTCCAGGCCGCCAGGGCCACATCGATGCGGCCGAAGCGTTGGATCAGACCGGCCAGCTTGCGCGCGCCGGTCAGCACATTGGTACGGGGATCGAGCAGGCGCTGGGTCTGCTCGGCCGGGGCGACGATCTGCATCAGGCCGACCGCGCCGCGCGGCGAGACCGCGTCATGCCGGTAGCCGGACTCGACCGCGATCACCGCCTTCAAGAGTTCCATATCGACGCCGTGACGCGCCGCAGCCTCGCGCAAAAAGGGCTGCACCGCCTTGACCTCGGGCGCGAACTCCAGCCAGGTCAACAGGCCCTGGCTGCCGTCGAGCTTGCCGGGCACGCGGCGATCCGGCTCGGCGGAGCCGAGCACCAAGCCATAGTTGCTGTTGAGCGGGCGGCTGGCCAGATGGGCAACGCCGGCGCCATCGACATAGCCCCACAGCTCGGCCTGCGCGGTACCGCTGAGCCAGAACAGGCACACAACAGCGAGGCGTCTCACACGCCCTCCTCCCCTAAGGCGATGCGGGCCTGGTACTCGCGGTCCAGCATGGACATCACGATCAGGCTGTCATAGCCATCGGCGCCAACGCTGACGCGCACGCTTTCGCGCAAACGCCCTTCCTCGACAAAGCCCTCGCTCTGGTAGAGCGCATAGGCGCGGGTGTTCAGCGCCTTCACATCGAGCCAGAAGCGATGCGCCTGCAGCTGACTGAAGGCCAGCTTCTTCAGCTGGCGTACACAAGCCCGGCCCAGGCCCAGGCCCTTGGGGCCCAGCACGATGCGCTTGAGCTCGACCGAACGGTGCGGGTTGCGGCAGCCCTGGAGGATCACGAAACCGGCGCGCTCGTTGGAATCACCGAACTCGACGATGAAATGGCGCGAATCCGGGAAGCGGATCGCGCCCTCATGCTGGGTGCGCTCCCAGGGCGTGATGAAGGGCAGATTGGCGGCGTCCTGCTCGACCGTGACGACATAGTCCAGATCGGACAGCATGGTCGGGCGCAGGCTGACGCGGGGTCGATTCGCACTCATCATGCCGTAATCGCTCATGGCGCGCTTGTTGCTCGGTCGGCCGCAAATGCGGGCGTCGGTCGGAGCAGTCGCTTCTTGAAAGACATGGCCGGCCGCTCCACCCAATGCCATGACGCCACCGCCAGCAGCCATGTCAATCCAAGGCCGCACGACAAGGACACACCCCAACCAAGGCCTAGCGACGCCGCGTACTTTGACACCAGTTGCTGGACGGGAAAGGCGTAAATGTAGATGCCGTAGGAGTAGTCACTTCGTCCCATGCGCCGGAGCAAGGCAGGACCCCGATATGCAAAAACGATGACGGCATATGGAATTGCCACCCAGGCGAGCATTTTGAACATCAAGCCATAGGGCAGTACCAACATCAGCCCAAGAAGGCCCAACGCCAGGAACGGGTTGAGCCTGACCTGCTGGCTCAGCAGGCAAAGGGCGCTACCCACAAAAAAATACGCGCCCAAGTTGGCCAGATGGAACCCATCGACCGCGAGCCCCAGGCGCCACAACAGCGGCAAAGGAAGAGGCCAACCGCCTTCTTTGCCAGCAAGAATCAGCACGACCGCCGCCAATGGAAAGACAAGCAGGGCGAGAGCAAAGATCCTGTTCGTTCTCAACTTCAAGCCCAGGTAGCCGAGTATCGCAAGCACGAAATACATCAAGACTTCATACAGCAGGGTCCACAGGGAGCCATTGACCGCATGCGGGTAAGGATTACTCGCAAAAACGCCGGGCAAACGCTGCACATCGCCGATCAGGCTGAGATTGGAAAAAAGGTAAGCCCAGATAGCTGAAGATGTGAAGTAATCGAGTGGCGAGAGATCCGTCGCCAGAGGGCCGAGGACAAACACAGTAAAGAGCAAAGCCACCGCCAAGCCCGGGAAGATTCGCAAGGCGCGTTTCAGCATGAAACGCCTGAGGTTGGCATCGCGAAGCCAGCTTTGACAAATCAGATACCCACTGACGGCAAAGAAGATATAGACGCAGAAACTGCCCAGCGTACGGCCTTGCCAGACCATGGGCTCAGCCAATCCATAAAGAGAGAAGCTGTGGCTGAACAAAACCCCAAGTGCCGCTGCCAGTCGAATGAAGTCAAAAGCATTGGATTGCGGCAGGCTAGGCGCAGCTTCGTGGCTCATGATGCGCCCTCGAAACCCTGCAACACCGCCACCACATTCAGGCCTATCGCCTCGGTCGCGTAGCCACCTTCCTGCAGCAGCAGCGTCGGCCAGCCCTGGGCGGCCAGTATTTGGCCCATGCGCGTGAACTCGGGCCGGTCCAGCTTGAAGTGCGAGATCGGGTCGCCGCCATAGGTGTCTACGCCCAGCGAGACGATCAGCAACTCCGGTGCATAGGCGCGCAGCCGGGCCAGCGCGGCATCGAGCGCGGCAAACCACTCGTCGTTGCTGGCGCCGGCCGGCAGCGGGTAGTTGGCATTGCAGCCCGCGCCGGCGCCGGCGCCGCGCTCGTCGGCATGGCCGAGAAAGAAGGGGTACTCGGTCTGCGGATCGCCATGGATGCTGGCATAGAACACGTCGGCGCGCTCGTAGAAGATCGCCTGCGTGCCATTGCCGTGGTGGTAGTCGACATCGAGGATGGCCACGCGCTTGAGGCCATGATCCAGCGCCGCCTGGGCCGCCACCGCCGCGTTATTGACAAAGCAGTAGCCGCCGAAGAAATCGGCGCCGGCATGATGGCCGGGCGGGCGGGTCAGCACATAGGCTGCGCGCTCGCCGGCCAGCACCAGGTCCAGGCCGCTCAGGCAGGCCTGCGCGCCCCAGTAGGCGGCCGGCCAGGAACCCGCGGTAAGCGGCGTGCCGCTGTCCATCGAATACAAGCCCATGCGGGCGGCAAAGCTCTTGGGCTCGACATCCGAGCGCAGGCTGCGCACCGGCCAGACCGCGGGGAAAGCATCGCCCTCGCCGCCCAGCGCCAGCCACTCGGCATGCGCGCCCTGCACAAAGCGCAGATAGGCCGGCGCATGCACGCGCTCCAGCGGCGCCAGCCCGTGATCGCTCGGCGCCAGCACCTCGCCAAGCGCCGCGTCCCGCAGCGCCTTCAGCACATAGTCGGCCCGGGCCGGGATCTCGAAGGCCGGCACCAGTTGGCCGCGGAAGAACTCATGCGTGGCCGCATGCAGGCCATGCTTGTCGTTGTAGACCGTCTTCATACATCCACCTCGATCGAGTCACCGTGGATCTCCATCAGCTCACGGCGCGAGGCCGCTTCGCCCTTGCCCATCAGCTTGTTGAAGGCCTCCTCGGTCTGGCCCAGGTCCAGCTCGCCGTAGCGCACCGGGGCCAGGCGGCGCGTCTCGGGGTTCAGCGTCGTATCCCACAACTGCTCGGCACTCATCTCGCCCAGACCCTTGAAGCGGCTGATGCTCCAGGAGCCTTCGCGCGCGCCCTCCTTGCGCAGCTTGTCCAAGGTCGCGGTCAACTCGCCCTCATCCAGCGCATAGATCTTGGCGGCCGGCTTCTTGCCACGCGCCGGCGCGTCGACGCGGTACAGGGGCGGCCGCGCGATGCAGACATGGCCGGCCTCGACCAGGCGCGGGAAGTGACGGAAGAACAGGGTCAGCAGCAGCACCTGGATGTGCGAGCCGTCGACATCGGCGTCCGACAGAATGCAGACCTTGCCGTAGCGCAGGCCGCTGAGGTCTGCGGCGTCGTTCTTGCCATGCGGATCGACGCCCAGCGCCACCGAGATGTCGTGGATTTCGTTATTGGCGAACAGGCGGTCGCGCTCGACCTCCCAGGAATTCAAGACCTTGCCGCGCAGCGGCAGGATGGCCTGGGTCTCCTTGTCGCGGCCCATCTTGGCGCTGCCGCCGGCCGAGTCGCCCTCGACCAGAAAGATCTCGTTGTGCAGGATGTCGCGGCTCTCGCAATCGGTCAGCTTGCCGGGCAGCACGGCCACGCCCGAGCCCTTGCGCTTCTCGACCTTCTGGCTGGCGCGCTGGCGGGTCTGCGCCTGCTTGATGACCAACTCGGCCAGCTTCTTGCCGTAGTCCACATGCTGGTTCAGCCACAGCTCCAGCGCCGGCTTCACATAGGTGGAGACCAGGCGCAGCGCGTCGCGCGAGTTCAGCCGCTCCTTGGTCTGGCCCTGGAACTGCGGGTCCAGCACCTTGGCCGACAGCACGAAGGAGGCGCGCGAGAACACGTCGTCAGGCATCAGCTTGACGCCCTTGGGCAGCAAGGAGTGCATTTCGATGAAGCCCTTGATCGCGCCGAACAGGCCGTCCTTGAGCCCCGACTCGTGCGTGCCACCGGCCACCGTCGGGATCAGGTTCACATAGCTTTCCCGCATGACCTGCCCCTCCTCGGTGAAGGCCACGCACCAGCCGGCCCCCTCGCCCTCGGCGAAATTCTCGGTCTCGGCCTTGCTCGCGTACTGCTCGCCCTCGAACAGCGGGATCAGCGGGTCGGCATTGAGCGTCTGCATCAGATAGTCGCGCAGCCCGCCCTTGTAGGCCCAGGTCTGGATCTCGCCACTCTTCTCGTGCTTCAGGGTCACCGTGACGCCGGGCATCAGCACCGCCTTGGAGCGCAGCAGATGCACCAGCTCGCCCTTGGGCAGATCGGCCGCCTCGAAATACTTGGCGTCGGGCCAGACTCGCACCGTCGTGCCCTGCTTGCGGTCGCCCAAGGCCATTGCGCGCACCGTCACCGGCTCGACCACATCGCCGGCCTCGAAAGCCAGGGTCGCGACCTGCTTGTCGCGCCAGACCGTCACCTCCAGGCGCTTGGCCAGCGCATTGGTGACCGAGACGCCGACGCCGTGCAGGCCGCCCGAGAAGCTATAGGCGCCGCCTGAGCCCTTGTCGAACTTGCCGCCGGCATGCAGGCGGGTGAACACGATCTCGACCACCGGCACCCCCTCCTCGGGGTGCAGGCCGAAGGGGATGCCGCGGCCGTCGTCGGCGATGGACACCGAGCCATCGAGATGCTGAATCAGGTCAATACGCTTGCCGAAGCCGGCCAGGGCCTCGTCGGCCGCGTTGTCAATGACTTCCTGGATGCAGTGCAGCGGGTTGTCGGTGCGGGTATACATGCCCGGACGCTGCTTGACGGGCTCCAGGCCCTTGAGCACGCGGATGGAGGCCTCGCCGTAGGAGCCCGGGGAACTGCCAGGGGTGGTGCTTGAATTTGCTTTGGTCGCCATGGGGCGCGATTCTAGGAGACTGTCAAGCTTTGGCTGGGCCCGAGCAGGGTCGTCCGGCTTTGGCTACAGTGCGCAGATGAGCACCGCCGCCGCCCCACCCAAACTGTCGATGAACCAGGTGCTGCTGTGCGGCGCGCTGATCGTCACGCTGTCCATGGGCATACGCCACGGCTTCGGCCTGTGGCTGCAGCCGATCACGATGGAGCGGGGCTGGACCCGCGAGACCTTTGCCTTCGCGCTGGCGATCCAGAACATCGCCTGGGGCCTGGCCGGGCCGCTGGCGGGCATGCTGGCCGACCGGTTCGGCGCCTTCAAGGTGCTGATCGTTGGCGGTCTCTTGTATGCGCTGGGCCTGGTGCTGATGGCCTTGTCGACCTCGGGCCTGGCCTTCACCGGCAGCGCCGGCCTGCTGATCGGCATGGCGCAGTCGGGCACCACCTATGCGGTCATCTACGGCGTGATCGGCCGCAATGTGGCGCCGGAGAAGCGCTCCTGGGCCATGGGTGTCGCCGCGGCGGCCGGCTCCTTCGGCCAGTTCCTGATGGTGCCGGTGGAGAACTGGCTGATCTCGGGCACCGGCTGGCAGAACGCGCTGTTCATCCTGTCGATCGCCGCGCTGCTGATCGTCCCGCTGGCCTTCGGCCTGCGTGAACCGGCACAGTCGCGTGCGCACAGCGCCCAGCATCAAAGCATCGCACAGGCAGTGCGCGAGGCCTTCGGCTACCGCAGCTTCCAGCTCTTGATGGCCGGCTATTTCGTCTGCGGCTTCCAGGTGGTCTTCATCGGCGTGCACATGCCCAGCTACCTGAAGGACAACGGCCTGTCACCGCAGGTCGCCACCTATGCGCTGGCCCTGATCGGTCTGTTCAATGTGTTCGGTACCTATGCGGCCGGCAGCCTGGGCCAGCGCATGCCCAAGCGCTATCTGCTGTCGGGCATTTATGCCTTGCGCTCGGTGGCCATCGTCGCCTTCCTGCTCGCGCCGCTGACGCCGACCAGCGTCTATATCTTCTCGGCCGTGATGGGCGTGCTGTGGCTGTCCACCGTGCCGCCGACCAACTCGGTGGTGATGCAGATCTTCGGCATCCAGCATATGTCGATGCTGGGCGGCTTTGTCTTCCTGAGCCATCAGGTCGGCAGCTTCCTGGGCGTCTGGCTGGGCGGCAAGCTCTATGACAGCAGCGGCAGCTATGACGTGGTCTGGTGGCTGGCCGTCGCGCTGGGCGTGGCGGCCGCCCTGATCAATCTGCCGGTGCGCGAGCATGCCATCGTGCGTGCCGCGCCCGCTGCGGCATGAACTGGCGACGCGGCCTGGTCTGGACGGCGGCCCTGCTGCTGCTGGCCGCCGTCTTTGCCTCCTATCTGCAGCCCGAGTTGATGCGGCAGCTGTCCGAACAGATCTGGGCCTGTTTCTGAGATGTTGAGCTCCCCCTCCCCCTGGCTGCTGCGTTGGCCCCAGGCCTGCCAGGCCGGTGCCATCGCCCTGGACCTGGCCTGCGGCTCGGGCCGCCATGTGCGCCATCTGGCGTCCCTGGGCATGCGGATTACCGCCGTGGACCGCGATGCCCAGGCCCTGGCCGCGCTGGGCGGCCTGGCCGAAACCCTGGTGGCCGATATCGAGGCCGGCCCCTGGCCGCTGGGCGAGCGCCAGTTTGACCTGGTGCTGGTCACGAACTATCTGTGGCGCCCGCTGCTGCCGCGCATCGCGGCGGCCGTTGCACCTGGCGGCTGGCTGATTTACGAAACCTTTACCGAAGGCCAGCAAAGTGTGGGCCGACCGTCCAATCCGGAGTTTCTGCTGCGACCCGGCGAGTTGCTGCAAGCCTGTGCCGGGCTGCGTGTCGTCGCCTATGAGGACGGCTTTCTGGACGGGGTCAACCCGCGCTATCTGCAGCGCGTTGCTGCGGTTCGTGAAAGCGCCGAGCCGGGGGTTTTCCAGCGCTACCGCCTGGACTGAGCCAAGAGGCCGGCGCGCTTCAGTAGAATCCGCCGATTGCGAGGAATTCCATGACACCGATTGTTGGCAGCATCGTCGCGCTTGTGACGCCGATGCAAGAGGACGGCAGCGTCGATTACGCCGCGCTGCGCAGCTTGATTGACTGGCATATTGCCGAAGGCACGGACTGCATCGGCGTGGTCGGCACGACCGGCGAGTCGCCCACCGTGAGCGTCGAAGAGCACTGCGAGATCATCCGCGTGGCGGTCGAGCATGCGGCCGGGCGCGTGCCCATCATGGCCGGCACCGGTGGCAACTCCACCGCCGAGGCGATCAATCTGAGCCGCTTCGCGAAGCAGGTTGGCGCCGACTGCACGCTCTCGGTCGTGCCCTACTACAACAAGCCCTCGCAAGAAGGCATCTACCAGCACTTCAAGGCCATCGCCGAGGCCGTCGACATCCCGATGATGTTGTACAACGTGCCCGGCCGCACCGTCGCCGATATGGCGCCCGAGACGAGCTTGCGCTGCGCGGCCCTGCCCGGCGTCATTGGCATCAAGGAAGCCACCGGCAATATCGAGCGCGCCGCCTACCTGATCAAGCATGCGCCGGCCGGCTTCTCGATCTACTCGGGCGATGACGGCACGGCCGTGGCCCTGATGCTGCTGGGCGGTCATGGCAATGTCAGCGTCACCGCCAATGTCGCGCCGCGCGCGATGCACGAGCTCTGCAAGGCCGCGCTGGCCGGCAATGTGCGCGAGGCCACCCGCATCCATATGCAGCTGCTGGGCTTGCACAAGCAGCTGTTCTGCGAACCCAGCCCGGCCCCCACCAAATGGGCGCTGGAGCGCCTGGGCCGCTGCAAGTCGGCACTGCGCCTGCCGATCACGCCGCTGACGGCCGCCGGCCAGGCCAGCGTGGCGCAAGCCATGAGCGAAGCAGGCCTGCTCTGACCCGGGGCTTCTTGCTCCAGGTTCTTCCCGTTTATCCAGCTTTCAGTTCGGAGATGTCTAGCGTGACCCGTTCCTTTCCCATCGATGCCAAGGCCACGCGCCTGGCCCGCACAGCACTGAGCACCACGCTGATCGCCTCGCTGGCTGCCTGCAGCTCCTTTGACGGCGTGCTGAGCTCCGACAAGGTCGACTACCGCACCGCAGCCCGCCAGACCACCGGCCTGGACGTGCCGCCGGACCTGACCCAGCTGGCCCGCGACAACCGCTCCCAGGTCCAGGGCGGCTCGGTCAGCGCCTCGGCGCTGCAGCAGGGTGGCGGCGCAGCGCGCGCCACCGCAGCCCCCAGCAACCAGGTGGCACTGAAGGCGGCCGGCAATGTCAGCCTGGAGCGCAACGGCGAGGTGCGCTGGCTGCGCAGCACGGCCAATGCCGACCAGCTGTGGCCGCAGCTGCGTGCCTTCTGGCAGGAATCCGGCTTCGAACTCGTCAAGGACGATGCTGCCGTGGGCCTGCTGGAAACCAACTGGGCCGAAAACCGCGCCAAGCTGCCGCAGGACTTCATCCGCCGCACCATAGGCACGGTGCTGGACTCGGTCTACTCGACCGGCGAGCGCGATATGTACCGCACCCGCATCGAGCGCGTGGCCGGCGGCGGCACCGACATCTATATCAGCCATCGCGGCATGCAGGAGGTCTACACCACCAGCCAGCGCGAGCAGACCGCCTGGCAGCCGCGCGCCGCCGACCCGTCGCTGGAAGGCGAGATGCTGTCACGCCTGATGCTCAAGCTGGGCGGCCAGACCGAAGCGGCCAAGGCCGTGGTCGCGGGCGCCGCGGCACCGGTCGCGATCCCCTCATCCGAGCTGCCGCCCTCGCGTGGCGGTGCGCGCAGCCGGCCGCTGAACGAAGTGCCCGACACGCTGCAGGTCAATGAGGGCTTCGAGCGCGCCTGGCGCCGGGTCGGCCAGTCGCTGGATCGCCACGGCTTCACCGTCGAGGACCGCGACCGCAGCCAGGGCCTGTTCTTCCTGCGCTATGCCGACCCGACCCAGGCCGGCAAGGAAGAACCCAACTTCTTCCAGCGCCTGTTCAAGGGCGAGCAGGCGGTGACCGCCAACCGCTACCGCGTCTCGGTCAAGTCCGAGGGCGAGCGCAGCACGGTCAGCGTGCTCAACAACCAGGGCCAGCAGCAGACCGACGAAAACGCCAAGCGCATTCTGAACCTGCTGATGGACGATCTGCGCTGAAGCAGCCTAAGCTCCGACATGGCCGCCGCCTGCTGACGCAGCGGCGGCTTTTTTCTTGTTTGACCTCGGTTCAACCTCCATCACACAGCGGGCTTTTCGATGCGTTTTTGCAGCCTGGGCAGCGGCAGCGCCGGCAACGCCACCCTGATCGAAGCCAGCCAGGGCATCACCAGCACCACCGTGCTGATCGACTGCGGCTTCAGCCTGCGCGAGCTTGGCCGTCGCCTGGCGCGCGCCGGCAGCGCTCCCGAGCAGCTCAGCGCGATCTTCATCACCCATGAACATGGCGACCATGCCGGCTGCGCGCTGAGCCTGGCCCGCCAGTACCAGCTGCCGATCTTCACCAGCCGCGGCACCTGGCGCGCAATCGGCAGCCCGGACTTCGACCCGGCGCTGCTGCACCTGACCCAGGACGGCGAACGGCTGACGCTCGGCGACATCGAGCTGCGGCCCTTCGCGGTGCCGCACGATGCCAACGAGCCGCTGCAACTGTGCGCCAGCGACGGCCACCGGCGCCTGGGCGTGATCACCGATATCGGCTCGCTGACGCCCTCGGTGGTACAGCATCTGCAGCACTGCAACGCCCTGCTGCTCGAATGCAATCACGACGAGGCCTTGCTGCGGGCCAGCAGCTATCCGGCAAGCCTGAAGCGCCGCATCCTGGGCAGCCACGGCCATCTCTCGAATGCGTCAGCCGCCGCGCTGCTGAACGAGTGCCTGCATCAGGGGCTGCGGCATGTGGTGGCGGCGCATCTGAGCGAGCGCAATAACTCGCCGGCGCTGGCGGCGGCGGCTCTGGCCGAGATACTGGGCGTGGCACCGGCAGATATTCCGGTGGCCAGCCAGACCCTGGGTATGGATTGGCTGGATCTGAACTGAGACGGATTAGAACGGCGAACCCAAAAGAAAAGCCGCCCGGCTTGCGCCGGGCGGCTTTCAGTGACCGGAAAACCGATTACTTGCTGGCAGCCGAAGCGGCAGCGTCGGCGACAGCCGAGGCAGCGTCAGCAGCGGCGCCGGCGACAGCCGAAGCAGCGTCGACAGCAGCGCTGGCCGCATCAGCGACGGGAGCCGGAGCAGCAGCCGAAGCCGGCTCAGCGGCGACAGGAGCCTCTTCCTTCTTGCCACAAGCGGAGAGAGCAACAGCAGCCAGCAGGGAGGCCAACAGGATCGACTTTTTCATACGTGTCCTCAAAGAATCAATTAGACGAAGAAACAATTACCGGTATTTCTTGAAGCAGCGCCGCACTACCACCCGACAGCGTGCCCCAGTAGAACAAGACGTGGAAACCTCGAACGCTTCCCTCGCCTAGCCCAGCATTGTAGCGTCACTTGGGGAAACTCCTTACAGGCCCAGGGTACTTGCTGAAAAGGATTCGGTCGAACGTTGCCAAACTGCATCAAACCATTCCCTGCAAGCCACATCATCCGCAGTTCGCACCGACAAAGCCGCCCGCCATTGCTGCGCATCCAGCAGGCGCAGGCTGAACAGCCCCGGTGCCATCAGCAGCCCCACCGGCCGGCCGACGCCGACATCCTCGGCCTGGTACTGCACCGCCTGCACCACATGGTCCCAGGTCCGCCGCCATTGGACGAAACGCGGATGCAGGCGCTGCACCGCATCGTATTGGGCCGCCGCGATACGCAGCCGCCGATGCGGCAGGGCCCATTGCTTCAAGGCCTCCAGCATCGCCGGCTCCGACAGCGGCCAGGCCGCGAAATCGGCATCAAGCCAGAGCAGCTCGCGCCCGCCCTGCTCCGCCGCGTACTGCAGTCCCTCGCGCACGGCCTGCACAAAGTCCTGACGACCGTTGATGATGCCCTCGGTCAAGCTCACTGCCATGCCCCGCTCCTCTTACAAATCCTGTTGCACCCAGCCGTCCTCGGCCCACTGATCCAGCAGCTCGCGCGCGCCTTCGCTGAGCTTGGCGACCTCGGTGCTGGAGAGCCGGCGCAGATCGGCCAGGCGCTGCATCAGCTTGGCGTCGCGGCCACCGGCCCGGTAGGACTCGCCATTGATGAAGACATGGGCATGGTCGTACAACATGCGGCTGCGCCTATCCAGGCGCGCGGCGGCGCCATCGGGCAGGACCGTGCCGGGCTCGAACCAGACCTTGGGCTTGGGCTCGCTGAGCGCCTCGCCCAGCGCCCGCTCCAGCGCCAGCGGCTCGCGCAGCGCGCGCTCGGCGGCATCGCGGGCAAAGGCCAGCAAGGCCTCGGGCACACGGCCCGGCTCGGCGGTGGCCGGCTGCTTGGGGTCGGCATACATGCGGTTGGCCTGTGGCCGGGTCTCATCATCCATCAGGCGCGGCAGCAGCTCGCGCGCCAGCTCGGCGCGCCAGGGCGTGCGAAAGCCCACCGAGCAGGTCATGCACTCGCCCTCGGCCACGCCATCATGGGCCCAGCCGGGCGGCAGGTAGAGCATGTCGCCCGGCTCCAGCAGGAACTCCTCCTCGGGCTGGAAGTTGGCGATGATCTTCAGCGGCACATCGTCGCGCAGTTGCGCGTCCGGCTGGCGGCCGATGCGCCAGCGGCGCTTGCCCTGGACCTGGATCAAAAACACATCGTAGGAATCGAAATGCGGGCCGACGCCGCCGCCATCGCTGGCGTAGGAGATCATCAGATCATCGAGCCGCGCCTCGGGAATGAAGCGAAAGCGCGCCAGCAAGTCATGCGCGGTCTGCATATGCAGATCCAGCCCCTGCACCAGCAAGGTCCAGTGCGGCTTGCTGAAGGGTGGCAGCTTCGGGCAAGGGCCCTGGCGCAGGCTCCATTGGCCATCGAAAGCCGTCACCAGACGCGATTCGACATCCTCGCTGGCGGCCAGCCGGGCCAGCTCGGTGCGTGTGGCCGGCGGCGTGATGCCCGGCAGGGCCTGGCGCACCAGCAAGGGCTTCTTCTGCCAGTGGCTGCGCATGAATTGCGCCGGGGACAAACCGCCAAGAAGTGGCGTGGATTGGTCAATATTCATGGGCCTGGATTGTGGCCTGCCCGCGGTATGCGATCATCCCGCCCATGCAAATTTCCGCCCCCTGTGTGGTCTCCCTGAGCTGGAGACTTGAAGATGCCCAAGGCCAGTTGATCGACGAGCTGAGCGAAGCGCTGGAGTTTTTCTACGGCGGCGACGACCTGTTCACCAAGGTCGAGGAAGCGCTGGCTGGCCAGGAGATCGGCTTCGAAGCCAGCCTGGCGCTGGAGCCCGAAGACGCCTTCGGCGAGTACGACTCCGCCCTGGTCTGTTTCGAGAGCCGCGCCGTGCTGCCCGAGAACGTCTCGGAAGGCATGCAGTTCGAAGGCCTGCCCGAAGGTGCGGCCAGCGAAGACATGCCGGCCGACCGTGTCTATACCGTCACCGAGGTCTATCCCGAACATGTGGTGCTTGACGGCAACCACCCCTTGGCCGGCATTGGCCTGCGCATGCATCTGAAGGTGCGCGATGTGCGCGAGGCCAGCGAGGAAGAGATCGAGGCCGGCAGCGTCGGCGAGGCGGTGTTCAGCCTGGTCAGCGGCGCGCCGCCGGACGCCTCCATCCACTGAGGCTCAGGCCTTGCCGGTCGAGCCAAAACCGCCTTCGCCACGCGCGGAGGCATCGAAATCCTCGACGCGCCGGAACGCGGCCTGCACCACCGGCACCAGCACCAGCTGCGCAATGCGCTCCATCGGCTCGATCACGAAAGTGCTCTGGCCGCGGTTCCAGCAGCTGACCATCAGCTGCCCTTGGTAGTCGCTGTCGATCAGGCCGACCAGATTGCCGAGCACGATGCCGTGCTTGTGGCCCAAGCCCGAGCGCGGCAGTATCAGCGCGGCCAGGCCGGGGTCGGCGATGTGAATCGCCAGACCGGTCGGGATCAAGGTCGTCTGACCGGGTTCCAAGGTGATGGCCGCATCGAGGCAGGCGCGCAGATCCAGGCCGGCCGAGCCGGGGGTCGCATAGGCGGGCAGTTGCTCGGCCATGCGGGCATCGAGCACTTTCAGGTCAACAGTCGTCGTGGTCATGGCTTGTCGTGCAGGCGCGTCGCGATCTCGCGGATCAGCTCGCGCGCCAGGCTCAGTTTGTCGTTATGAGGGAGTTCGCGCTGGCCTTGGGCATCGACCAGCAGCAGCGCATTGTCGTCGCGGCCGAAGGTCGCCGGCCCCAGATTGCCGACGATCAACGGCACGCCCTTGCGCAGCAGCTTCTCGCGCGCATGCTTGAGCAGGTCGCGGCTCTCGGCGGCAAAGCCCACACAAAAAGGCCTGTCCGCCAGCGCCGCCACGGCGGCCAGGATGTCGGGGTTCTCGGTCAGCTCAAAGCTCGGCGCCGCGCTGGCGCTGCTGCCGTCCTTCTTGATCTTGTGCTCGTTGATCTGCGCCGGCCGCCAGTCGGCCACCGCGGCGGTCGCGACGAACACATCGTGCGCCGCCGCGCGCGGCAGTACCGCGTCATACATCTGCAACGCGGTCTGCACATCGACACGCCGCACGCCGCGCGGCGTGGCCAGATGCACCGGCCCGGCCACCAAGGTGACCTCGGCGCCGGCCTCGGCCGCCGCGCGCGCGATCGCGAAGCCCATCTTGCCGCTGGAGCGATTGGTGAGGCCGCGCACCGGGTCTATGGGCTCGAAGGTCGGGCCGGCCGTGATCAGGAGCTGCTTGCCGGCCAGCAGCTTGGGCTGGAAGAAGGCGATCAGCTCATCGCGCAGCTCGGCGGCCTCCAGCATGCGGCCATCGCCGATCTCGCCGCAGGCCTGGTCGCCATTGCCGGGGCCCAGCACGACCGCGCCATCGGCGCGCAGCTGCGCGATATTGCGCTGCGTGGCCGGGTGCGCCCACATCTCGCGGTTCATCGCCGGCGCCACCAGCAGCGCGCAGCGCTCGGCAGGCCGCGCCAGCGCGGTCAGGCTCAGCAAATCATCGGCCCGGCCCTGCACCAGCTTGGCGATGAAGTCGGCGCTGGCCGGGGCCACCAGCATCACATCGGCGCGCCGCGTCGCATTGATATGGGCCATATTGTTGGGCTCGCGGGCGTCCCACTGGCTCATCAGCACCGGCTGGTTGGACAGGGCCTGCATGGTCACCGGCGTGATGAAGGCCTCGGCGGCCTCGCTCATCATCACCTGCACGGTGGCGCCGGCCTTGATCAGCAGCCGCACCAGCTCGGCGGACTTGTAGCAGGCGATGCCGCCCGAGAGACCCAGCAAGACATGCTTGCCGGCGAGTTGTGTGCTTTCAGACATGGCGCGCACTCTAGCAGGCTCTATGCTCGCGGCCATGCCCGTGGACTATCTCGCCGAACTGACCGCCCCGCAGCGCAGCGCGCGTGCCAATCTGCATCTGGGCGCCGGCCTGGCCTTTGTGGCCGGCGCGCTGAATGCTGGCGGCTTTCTGGCGGTGGGCCAATACACCTCGCACATGACCGGCATGGTCTCGGGCGCGGCCGACCATATCGCGCTGGGGCAGATCGGCCTGGCGCTGAGCGCCGTTGTCGCGGTGCTGGCCTTTGTGCGGGGCGCGCTCAGCACCGCCGTGCTGGTCAACTACAGCCGCCGGCGCCGCCCGGTCTGGGCCTATGTGCCGACCCTGATGCTGGAGGCGGTCCTGCTGCTGGTGTTTGGGCTGATCGGCAGCGAGATGCTGCCGCACCAGATCGAGCGGGTCTCGCTGACCGCGCTGCTGCTGTGTTTTGTGATGGGCTTGCAGAATGCGCTGATCACCAAGATCTCGAATGCCGAGATCCGCACCACCCACGTCACCGGCCTGCTGACCGATCTGGGCATGGAGCTGGGGCGCCTGCTCTACTGGAACCGGAACCCGGCCGGCCCCAAGGTGCAGGCCAATCGCCGGCGCCTGACAATCCACGCCAGCCTGGTGCTGGCCTTTTTCATCGGCGGCCTGGCCGGTGCGCTGGGCTTTAAGCATGCCGGCTTCATCGCCACCGTGCCGCTGGCCTTCGCTCTGGTCTTGCTGGCCGCAGCCAGCCTGCTCAGGCCGCAGCAACAGCCTCCGCTGTAGATCAGCGGCGCTTGAACACCAGATCCCAGACGCCGTGGCCCAGCTGGATGCCGCGGTTCTCGAACTTGGTCAGCGGCCGGTAGGCCGGCTTCTCGGCATAGCCGGTTCCGGTCGCTGCGGTGTTCTCCAGCCCCGGCTCGGCACCCAGCACCTCCAACATCTGCTGGGCATAGGGCTCCCAGTCGGTGGCCAGATGCAAATAGCCGCCGGGCTTGATGTGCTGGATCAAGGTGGCGACGAACTCGGCCTGGATCAGGCGGCGCTTGTTGTGGCGCTTCTTGTGCCAGGGGTCGGGGAAGAAGATGTGCACGCCGGCCAGCGAGGCCGGTGCAATCATCTGCGCCAACACCTCGACCGCGTCATGCTGGACGATGCGGATATTGGCAATCTGCTGCTCGTCGATCAGCTTCAGCAAGGCGCCGACACCGGGCTCATGCACCTCGCAGCCGATGAAGTCATGGTCCGGCAGCGTCTGCGCGATCTGGGCCGTGGCCCCGCCCATGCCGAAGCCGATCTCCAGCACCAGCGGCGCCTCGCGACCGAAGACCTCGGCCGGCTTCAGCAGCTCTGGCTTGAAGGGCAGCACAAAGCGTGGGCCCAGCTCGGCCAGGGCCTTGATCTGGCCCGTGCCCATGCGGCCGGCGCGCGTGACAAAGCTCTTGATCGCGCGGCGCGGCGGGGTGTCGGGAGAATCGGACATGGCGGGGTGAACGGGGAGAAAGAAGGAGCGGGGGCGAAAGTCTAGCCGACCCGCGCCGCGACCAGCGGCAAGGCCTGCCAGGGCGTGCCGGGCTCGACGAGCTCGCAGGCCGCTTGCAGCGAAGCCACCGCGCGCTCGGCATCGAGCTCGCTGCCCGCATGCACCCAGGCCAGTGGCTCGCCGGCCTGCAGCTCGTCGCCCAGCTGGCGCATGCCGGACAGGCCCACACGCATATCGATCACATCACCGGCCTGGCGGCGGCCGCCGCCGAGCTCGACGATGATCAGGCCGATCTCGCGGGTGCGCATCGCCGTCAGGCGACCGGCTCGCAAGGCCGGCACCGGGCGCAGCACCGGTGCCTCGGGCAGGTAGGCGGCCGGCCGCTCCAGCAGGTCGGCCGGGCCGCCCAGCGCCGCGACCATCGCCGCGAACTTCTCGGCCGCCGCGCCGCTGTCCAGCGCCCGCTGCAGCTTGGCACGCGCCTGGGCCTCGTCGCCGGCCANGCCGGCCGCTCCAGCAGGTCGGCCGGGCCGCCCAGCGCCGCGACCATCGCCGCGAACTTCTCGGCCGCCGCGCCGCTGTCCAGCGCCCGCTGCAGCTTGGCACGCGCCTGGGCCTCGTCGCCGGCCAGGCCACCCAGCAGCAGCATCTCGGCGGCCAGCGCCAGCGTCACCTCGTGCAGGCGTGGCTCGCGTGGCTCGCCCTTCAGATAGGCAATGGTCTCGTGGATCTCCAGCGCATTGCCGACCTCGCTGCCCAGCACCTGGTTCATATCGGTGATCAGCGCGCGGGTCTTCATGCCGGCGCCATTGGCCACCTCGACAATGCTTTGGGCCAGCTGCTGCGCCATCGCCGGCGAGTCGGCAAAAGCGCCATTGCCCCATTTGACGTCCATCGCCAGGCCCTGCAGGCCGGCGGCCAGCTTCTTGGAGAGGATGGAGGCGGTGATCAGCGGCACGCTCTCGACCGTCGCGGTGACGTCGCGCGTCGCGTAAAAGCGCTTGTCGGCCGGGGCCAGATCGGCGGTCTGGCCGATGATGGCGCAGCCCAGCGAGCGCACGATGCGGTCGAACTCGGCCGGGGCCGGCGTCGTCGTGTAGCCGGGTATCGCTTCGAGCTTGTCGACCGTGCCGCCGGTATGGCCCAGGCCGCGGCCGGCAATCATGGGTACATAGCCGCCGCAGGCGGCCACCAGCGGCGCCAGCATCAGGCTGACCTTGTCGCCGACGCCGCCGCTGGAGTGCTTGTCCAGCACCGGGCCGGGCATGTCCGGCCAGCTCAGCACACGACCCGAGTACATCATCGCCCGCGTCAGCGCCACGCACTCGTCGCGCCCCATGCCGCGCAGGAACACGGCCATGCCCAGCGCCGCAACCTGGCCCTCGCTCCAGCTGCCATCGACCAGGCCGCGCACAAAAGCCTGGATCTGCGCCTCGGACAGCGCCGCGCCGTCGCGCTTGCTGCGGATGATTTCCTGAGCCAGCATCATCGCTGCCGCTCCTCTCTTGAATGCATCAGTAGGCGCTGGTGGCGGGCGCCGGGGCCTGGCCCGACAGCGTCGCGAGAACGTCGTTGAGCAAGCCGCTGGCACCGAAACGCAGGCGCTGCGGCGTCAGCGCGGCGGTGCCGAGCTTGTCGGCAGCGAGCTGCAGATAGACCTGGGCCTCGGCCACCGTGCGGATGCCGCCGGAAGCCTTGAAGCCGGCATGCGGCAGGCCGCTGGCCGCGATCTCGCCGAGCATCACGGCGGCCGCCTGCGGCGTGGCCGACACCGGACTCTTGCCGGTGCTGGTCTTGACGAAATCGGCCCCGGCCATCAGGGCCAGACGGGTCGCCTCGGCAATCAGCTCGCCGGTCCTGAGCTCGCCGCTTTCAATGATGACCTTCAAGGTCAGCGGCCGGCTGGCGTGGCGCACCTCGGCCAGGAACTCGGCGACTTCGGCCGCCTGCCCGGCCATCAGCGCGCGGTAAGGCAGCACCACATCGACCTCGTCGCCGCCGGCCGCCGCAATCGCCTCGACATCGGCCAGCGCACGCGCCAGATCGAGCGCGCCGTCGGGGAAATTGGCCACCGCCGCCACCTTGATCGTGGCCGGCAGCAACGCCCTCGCCTGCGCGACAAAGCGCGGCCAGACGCAGACTGCGGCCACCGGGCCGAATTCGGTCTGGGCACGGCTGCACAGCGCCTCGATATCGTCAGCGTTGTCGGCCTCGTTGAGGCTGGTCAGATCCAGGCAGGCCAGGGCCTGGCGGGCGGCAGCATGCAGGTCCATGACCATCAGGCCCGCAGCGAGGGCAGCTCGGCCAGGCCGGCGATCACCTGGGCCAGGAACTTCGCCGCGCTTTCGCCCGAGGCCTGGGCCTGCTGCAAGGTCAGCGCATGGGTCAGGGCCTCGGCCGACAGGCCGGCGGCCATATTGGTCATCAGCGCGATGCCCATCACGCGCAGGCCGGCATGGCGGGCCAGGATGGTCTCGGGCACGGTGCTCATGCCCACGGCATCGGCGCCCCAGGCCGCGAACATGCGGATCTCGGCCGGCGTCTCGAACTGCGGCCCCAGGGCCCAGACATAGACGCCCTCGCCCAGCTTCATGTTCTGGGCCTGGGCCACCTTCTTGGCATGGCTGCGCAGCTCGGCGTCATAGGCCGTGCTCATGTCGACAAAGCGCTCGCTGCCCGGCTCGCCGATCAGCGGCGAGCGCTGCGGCGCGTTGATGTGGTCGGCGATCAGCATCAGGCTGCCCGGCGGCGTGTGGGCGCGCAGCGAGCCCGAGGCGTTGGTCTGCAGCAGCACCTTGACACCCCAGCGCTTCAAGCTGCGCAGCGCGCCGGCCATGCCGGTGCAGTCGCCGCTCTCATAGGTGTGGGCGCGGCCGCGCAGCATCACGACCCGCTGGGCGCCGATCTGGCCGACGACGATCTCGTTGACATGGCCCTCCACCTTGGGCTGCGGAAAGGCCGGCAGCTCGGTATAGGGCAGGCTTTGCGCGGACTCGACATGGCTGACCGCGCCGGCCCAGCCCGAGCCCAGCACCACCGCCACTTCGGGGGCCGGGCCAAACAGGGCTTGCAGCTTGGCGACGGTGGCGGCGATCGCCTGTTCTTGTGTGTTCATTGTTCTTGTCTCCCGGGAGTTCAGGTCTTCAAATGTTCGGGGCCGAAGCTGAAGGGCAGCAGCTGCTCCAGCGTCCACTGCTGGCGGATGCCGCCCGGGTCGGCCGCGATGATCAGCAGATCGGGGCCGCCGAACTCGCGCAGCTTCTGGCGGCAGCCGCCGCAGGGCGTGATGATGTCAGGCCCCGGGCCGCTGACCAGCACCGCCTGGGCCCGGCGCGAGCCGGCCATCAGCATCACGCCCAGGGCCGTGGCCTCGGCACACCAGCCTTGAGGATAGGCGGCGTTCTCCATATTCGCACCCAGATGGATGAGGCCGTGCTCGTCGAGCACGGCGGCACCGACCGCATAGCGCGAATACGGCGAATAGGAACGCTGGCGGGCCTGCAGCGAGGCCTCCAGCAGGCGCTGCTGCAACTCGGGCGTCAGGGTCATGATCAACGTTCCTTGATATAGGGCCGGCCCAGCGCCTTGGGCGCCAGCGCCTGGCCGATGAAGCCGGCCAGCAACACGACGGTCAGGATATAGGGCAAGGCCTGGATCAGCTGCACCGGCACCTCGCCGCCGCCCAGCAGCGCCGGCAGCGCCACGCCCTGCATCCGGATCGCCACCGCGTCCAGGAAGCCGAACAGCAGGCAGGCGAACATGGTCGGCACCGGCTTCCACTTGCCGAAGATCATCGCGGCCAGCGCGATGAAGCCGCGGCCGGCCGTCATATTCGGGCTGAAGTTGGCGTTCTGCGCCAGCGTCAGATAGCTGCCGGCCAGGCCGCACAGCACACCGTTCATCAGCAGCGC
Source organism: Paucibacter sp. XJ19-41 (assembly GCF_028462495.1). Taxonomy (NCBI): domain Bacteria; kingdom Pseudomonadati; phylum Pseudomonadota; class Betaproteobacteria; order Burkholderiales; family Sphaerotilaceae; genus Roseateles; species Paucibacter sp. XJ19-41. The sequence continues at coordinate 6,246 of NZ_JAQOWX010000055.1, read as the reverse complement.
CGCATAGCGCAGCCGCGGCACCGAGACGCCAGCCGCGTCGACCATGGCCGGGTTCTCGCCGACCGCACGCAGGCGCAGGCCCGGTTTCGTGTGCTCCAGGAAGAACCAGACCGCAGCGACCAGGAAGAAGGCCAGATAGACCAGCACGTTATGGCTCAGCAGGCCGTGGCCGATGACCGCGCCCCACCAGTCGCCGGCCACCGGCTCGGCATAGGCCGTGCTCAGGCCCGTCAGGCGCACCTCGGTGCCGACCGGCGGGGTCTGCCCGCCCTGGGCGAACCAGGCGATGCCCAGCACCACGGTCAGGCCGGCGGCCACCATATTCAGCGCCACGCCGGTGATCACCTGGTCGCCGCGATGGCTGACACAGGCAAAGCCGTGCAGCAGCGATAGCGCGCAGGCCACGGCGATGGCCGCCACCAGCCCCATGCCGGTCGAGTGGCTGGCGCTGGCCGCAGCGGCCGCGGCAAAGGCCGCGAACAGCATCTTGCCTTCCAGGCCGATGTCGATGACACCGGAGCGCTCCGACAGCAGGCCGGCCAGCGCGCAAAGCAAGAGCGGCGTCGTCACGCGCAAGGTGGACGCCAGCACGGATCCGATCAGTACTTCATCCATGGGACACCGCCGTGCGTTGGAAGGCCGCGTACAGCTTGGCAAACATCGGCGCGCTGACCATGGCCATTGCACCGGCAAACAAGACGATCAGCCCCTGCACCGTCACCACCATCTCGCGGCTGAAGCCGGGCACCTCAAAGGCCACCTCGACCCCGCCCTGGTAGAGCACGCCGAACAGCAGCGAGGCCAGCACAATGCCCACCGGATGGTTTCGGCCCATCAGCGAGACCGCGATGCCGGTGAAGCCGGCGCCAGCGACAAAGTCCAGGGTCAGCTTGCCCTGCACGCCGGAGATCTCGTTGACCCCCACCATACCGGCCAGCGCGCCGGACAGACCCATCGCGATCAGCACTTGAATGCGCGGCCGGATGCCGGCATAGTGCGCCGCCTTGGGCGCGCTGCCGACCGAGCGCAGCGCATAGCCGGCGCGGCTCTTCCACAGAAACCACCAGACGAAGACACAGGCCAGCAACGCCAGCAGCAGGCTCAAATTCAGCGGTGACGAGGGCATCTCGACGCCCAGGCTCTGCGCCAGGTTGTGCAGGGCCGGCATGCGGGCGCTGTCGGCAAAGTTCGCGCTCTCCACCGCCATGCTGCCCTTGGGCCGCAGCACATTGACCAGCAGATAGACATTCAGGCTGCTGGCCAGGAAGTTGAACATGATGGTAGTGATGACGATATGGCTGCCGCGCCAGGCCTGCAGATAGGCCGGCACCAGCGCCCAGAACATGCCGAACAGCGCGCCCGAGACCACCAGCAGCGGCAGCATCAGCCAGGCCGGCAGGCTCGCGCTCAAGGCCAGCGCCATCAGGGCCACGCCCAGACCGCCGAAGGTGGCCTGGCCCTCGCCGCCGATATTGAACAGGCCGCCGTGAAAGGCCATCGCGACGGCCAGACCGGCAAAGATGAAGGTGGTCGTGTAGTACAGCGTGTAGCCCAGGCCGCGCACGCTGCCCAGCGAGCCCTGCAGCAGCACCACCAGCGCCTGGGTCGGGCTCTGCCCGATCACCAGCACCACCAAGCCCGCCACCGCGAGCGCCACACACAGATTCCACAGCGGCAACAGGCCGACATCCATCCAGCGCGGCAGTTGCAAGGATTGACTGCTACTCATGACTCCACGGGCTCCGCCGCCTGGGCCGCCATCAGCAGGCCCAGACTCTTCTCATCACATTGATCGATGGCCAGCTCGCCGGTGATGCGGCCGCCATTCATCACCAGCACCCGGTCCGCCAGCGCCAGGATCTCATCGAGCTCGGAGCTGACCAGCAGCACCGCGCAGCCGGCGTCGCGCAGCGCGCGCAGCTGCTGATGGATGAACTCGATGGCGCCGATATCGACGCCGCGTGTCGGCTGGCCCACCAGCAGCACGGTCGGCGCCTGGCCGATCTCGCGCGCCAGGATCAGCTTCTGCTGGTTGCCGCCGGAAAACTTCGACGAGCCCAGCTGCGCATCGCGCGGCCGCACATCGAAGCGCTCCATCATCTCGGCGGTCTGCGCCCGCATATGGCCCTGATTCATCGCCCAGCCGGCCGGGCCGGCGCGGTACTGCGCCTGCTCGTGATAGCCCAGCGCGGCGGTCTCCCAGGCCGGAAAACTCATCACCATGCCGCAGACTTGGCGGTCTTCCGGCACATGGGCCAGCTTCAGCAGCCGCGCCTGGCCGGGCTCCAGCCAGGCGGTGGCGGCGTCGAAACTCGCCGCGCCGACGCTCAGCCGGCCGGCATCCGGCGCGCGCATGCCCGACAAGACCTCCAGCAGCTCGCTCTGGCCATTGCCCGAGACGCCGGCCACGCCGACGATCTCGCCGGCCTGCAGCCGCAGCGTGATGCCCGACAGCACGGCCACGCCCTGCGCATCGCGCAGGGCCAGGTCTTGCGCCTGCAGGCGCAGGCTGTCGCCACGTTTGGCGGCGCCGCTGCGGCCCAGATTGACCTTGCGCCCGACCATGGCCTCGGCGAGGTCCTCCGGGCTGGTGTCGGCGATCGCGCTGGTCTTGATCACCTGGCCGGCGCGCATCACCGTGACCTCGTCGCACAAGGCCATCACTTCCTTGAGCTTGTGCGTGATCAGGATGAGGGTCGTGCCCATGGCCTTCAAGCGGCGCAGGGTCTCGAACAGCTGCAGCGTCTCCTGCGGGGTCAGCACGGCGGTCGGCTCGTCCAGGATCAGGATCTTGGCGCCGCGGTACAGAGCCTTCAGGATCTCCAGGCGCTGCAGCTCACCGACCGGCAGGTCACCGACCAGCTCGTCCAACCGCACATGCAGGCCGGTGTCGCGCATCAGCGCTTCCAGCTTGGCCCGCACCTCACGCTTGGCGCGGCCCAGGAAGAAGGCCGGCTCGGCGCCCAGCATCACATTGTCCAGGCAGCTCAGGGTCTCGACCAGCATGAAATGCTGGTGGACCATGCCGATGCCCAGCGCGATCGCCTGGTGCGAGTTGGCGATCGCCACCGAGCGACCGGCCACCTCGATATGGCCGGCATCGGCCTGGTAATAGCCATAGAGAATAGCCATCAAGGTGCTCTTGCCGGCGCCGTTCTCGCCGACCAGGCCGTGCACCGTGGCCGGGGCCACGCTCAGATCCACACTGCGATTGGCCTGCACCGCGCCGAAGCGCTTGCTGATCCCGCACAGGCGTACCGCCGGAGGCACTCGTGTGCCGCTGCTTGCTTCTGACATCAGGATCAGTGCTCGTGCTCTCGTACTCTCGGGAGATCAGTACTTGCAGGCGTTGTCGGCCATGTAGTCGGCCACCTTGATCTTGCCGGCGATGATGTCGGCCTTGTAGGCATCGACCTTGGTCTTCAGCGCGGCGCTGACCAGCTTGGCGTTGTGCTGGTCCATCGCGTAGTCGACGCCGCCTTCCTTCAGGCCCAGCACGCTCAGGCCCGGCTTGTAGGACTTCAGCACGTTGTAGACGGCCACATCGACGCGCTTGACCATCGAGCTCAGCATCGTGCCGGGCTGCATATGGTTCTGGTTGCTGTCCACGCCGATGGCCAGCTTGGACGCATCCTTGGCGGCCTGGTAGACGCCCGAGCCGGTGCCACCGGCGGCAGCGAACACGACATCGACGCCCTTGGCGAACTGCGCCTTGGCCAGCTCACCACCGCGCGTCGGATCGTTCCAGGCGCTGGCGGTCGTGCCGGTCATATTGCTGAACACCTCGGCCTTGGTGTTGGCCACCTTGGCGCCCTGCTCGTAGCCGCACTGGAATTTGCGGATCAGCGGAATGTCCATGCCGCCGATGAAGCCGACCTTGCCGGTCTTGCTCGACAGGCTGGCCATCGCGCCGACCAGGAAGCTGCCCTCATGCTCCTTGAACACCACCGACTGCACGTTCGGCAGGTTCACGACCATGTCGATGATGGCGAACTGCGACTTCGGGAACTCCTTGGCCACCTGCTCCAGCGCCGAGGCCTGGGCGAAGCCGATCGAGATGATGGGGCTGGCGCCGCGCTCGGCCATGCGGCGGATCGCCTGCACGCGCTGGGTGTCGTTGCTGATCTCGAACTCGAGATAGGGTTTGCCACTCTCCTGCTTCCAGCGCTCGATGCCGCGGTAAGCCGACTCGTTGAACGATTTGTCGAACTTGCCGCCCATGTCGAAGATGATGGCCGGCTGAGCCTGGGCCGACGCCGACAGCGACACGGCGGACAGGGAGGCGGCCAGCATGGCGCCGACAAGCGTGGATTGAGCGATCATTGCGTACCCATCAAGACTGGTTGAACACAGCTCGCCACGCTGCCAGCCTCGCCACGGGGACGGACATCGAACAAGCGCAGAGGCGAGACCGGACGGATTGTAGGAAATGTCAGTGTAATGGCAGCTCAAGGAAAACGCTAAACGTTTGCGCCCCAGCATCCATGCGTTTGCGCAAATTTCAAAAGTACTGTGCATTGACGCTCTGGCGGGGCTGGCAAGCCCAGTCAGTGAGGTGGGCGATCCTTTGGCGGCAGCTCCCGCTGCTCGCGCCCGCGCCGCCATTTCCGCCAGTCCCACCACTGCCACAGCGCCCAGGCCATCACGGCGCCGAACACCAGCAGCAGCTCGATCAGCCCGTAGAAGCGCTCCGGGCTCATCTCAAACGCCGTCACGCAGGAACAGGCGCTGGACCGAGTCCATCCAGTGCCGGTGGGCCTCGCCGGCGCTGCCGTGCAGCTCGCTGAGCGCGCCATGCAGCATCTTGCGCGTCAGCGCGCCGGACAGGGCCTCCATCACCGCCTCGACATCCTGGCCCCGGGCCAGCGCGCGGCGCGCCTTGGCCAGCTCGGCCTGGCGCCAGTCCTCGGTCTGGCGCTGCAAGGCCTGTATCAGCGGCACACTGGCGCGCTGCTCCAGCCACTGGGCAAAGCTCGTGACCCCGGCGCTGACGATGGCCTCGGCCTGCTGCACCGCCGCCTGGCGCCGCTCGCCATTGCCCTGCACCAGCCGGGCCAGGTCATCGACCGTGTAGAGATAGACATCGTCCAGCGCCGCCACCTCGGGCTCGATATCACGCGGCACGGCCAGATCCAGCATCAGCACCGGCCGACGCTTGCGCGCCTTCAGCGCCCGCTCGACCGCGCCCAGGCCGATCAGCGGCAGGCTGCTGGCGGTGCAGCTGATCACGACATCGAACTCGTGCAGGCGCTGGCCCAGCTCGGCCAGCGGCAGCGAGGCCGCGCCCAGCCGCGCCGACAAGACCTGACCCCGCTCCAGGCTGCGGTTGGCCACCGTGATGCTGCGCGGCCGGTGCGCGGCCACATGGGTGGCCACCAGCTCTATCATCTCGCCGGCGCCGACAAAGAGCACCCGTGTGTCATGCAGGTCCTCGAACAGCTGCAGCGCCAGCTGCACGGCCGCCGCCGCCATGCTGACCGCGTGCGCGCCGATCTCGGTGCTGCTGCGCACCTCCTTGGCCACCGCGAAGCTGCGCTGGAACAGCTGGTGCAGCGTGGCGCCCAAAGCGCCGGCGCTGTCGGCCTCGCGCACCGCCGCCTTCATCTGGCCGAGGATCTGCGGCTCGCCCAGCACCATCGAGTCCAGCCCCGAGGCCACGCGGAAGGCGTGGCGCGCCGCCGCCTCGCCCTGCAGGAAGTAGCTGTGGCTGCGCAGGCTCTCGGCGCTGGTGCGCCCCTGGGCGGCCAGCCATTCGATCGCCGGCTCGGCCAGCTCCAGCGCATGGCGCGGGCAGGCGGAGGACGGCAGGCCCACATACAGCTCGGTGCGGTTGCAGGTGGAGAGGATGGCCACCTCGGGCTGGGCCCGGGCCAGGTGGCTGCGCAGGCCCTGCACGCTGCGGCCCAGCGCCTCCAGCGGAATCGCGAAGCGCCCGCGCAGATCCAGCGGCGCGCTGCCGTGGTTCAGGCCCAGCGCGAGCACGCTCATGCCGGGCTGCGCCCGAAGTGGGTCTGGCGCTCCCGACGCTCCAGACGCTCGAACAGATCGATCACGAAATCGACCTTGCCAGCGGTCTGCGGAGGCGCCTCCGTGGCGGCCACGGCCGCCAGCAAGGGCCGGTTGGCCGGCAGCGGCGGCGCCTCCAACAGCGCACGGCCGGGCCACAGGCTCAGTCCCGCCCGCAGCAGCAGGCCGCTCTTGCGCCGGCCCGACACCACGGCCCGGCGGCTGACCGAATCGCCGCCG
>NZ_JAQOWX010000054.1:0-36774 GCF_028462495.1 Paucibacter sp. XJ19-41 | reverse complement strand
GGATGCGCGCAGCCTGCTGGTGGTCGGCGCCGGCCGGGTGGCCGCACTGCTGCCCGAGGCCTATCGCGCCGTGCTGCCCACCATCGAGCGGGTGCGGGTCTGGACGCGCCGACCCGAGGCGGCGGCGGCCTTGGCCGGGCAGTTCGGTGCGGGCATCGACATTGAAGCGGTGCCGGATCTGGCCCGCGCGGTGGCCGAGGCCGACATCGTCAGCTGTGCCACCCTCGCCACCGAGCCGCTGATACGCGGCGAATGGCTGCGCCCCGGCAGCCATCTGGACCTGATCGGCAGCTTCACCCCGGCCATGCGCGAGGCCGACGACGCCTGCTTCGCCGGCGCCTCGCTATGGGTGGACACCGACGAGGCGCTGCGCAAGAGCGGTGATCTGCTGCAGCCGCTGGCCAACGGCGTCATCGGCGCGGCCGATGTGCGCGGCGACCTGGCCGCGCTGTGCCGGCTGCGCAGCGGCCGGACCAGCGCCAATGAGCGCACGGTGTTCAAGTCGGTCGGCAGCGCGCTGGAAGACCTGGCCGCCGCGATGCTGGTGTACGAACAAGAAACGCCATGAACCCCATCGATACCGCTCCCCCCAAAGCCGGCCGCCGCGAATGGACCGGCCTGGCCGTGATCGCCCTGCCCTGCCTGGTCTACTCGATGGACCTGACGGTGCTCAATCTGGCCCTGCCCTCGCTGAGCACCGAGCTCAAACCCTCGGCCTCCGAGCTGCTGTGGATCGTCGACATCTACGGCTTCATGGTGGCGGGCTTTCTGATCACCATGGGCACCTTGGGCGACCGCATCGGCCGGCGCAAGCTGCTCTTGATCGGCGCGGCCGCCTTCGGCCTGGCCTCCATCATCGCGGCCTTCTCGAACAGCACCGCGATGCTGATCGCGATGCGGGCCCTGCTGGGCGTGGCCGGCGCGACCTTGGCGCCATCGACGATGTCGCTGATACGCAACATGTTCCACGACCCGCACGAGCGCCAGTTCGCGATCGGCATCTGGATCGCCAGCTTCTCGGTCGGCGCGGCCATCGGCCCGCTGGTCGGCGGCGTGCTGCTGCAGTTCTTCTGGTGGGGCTCGGTGTTCCTCGTCGCAGTGCCGGTCATGCTGTTGTTACTGCTGCTCGGCCCCAGCCTGCTCCCCGAGTACCGTGATCCGGACGCCGGGCCGCTGGACCTGCTCAGTGCGGCGCAGTCGCTGCTGGCCGCGCTGAGCCTGGTGCTGGCGCTGAAGTGGACGGCCGAGCATGGCCCCAGCTGGCCGGCGGCCGCGCTGCTGCTGGGCGGGCTGGCCATTGCCTGGGCCTTTGCGCGGCGCCAGCGCCGGCTCAGCTATCCGCTGCTGGACCTGAAGCTGTTCGCGCTGCCGCGCTTTTCGGCCGCGATCACGGCTTACGGCCTGTCCTGCCTGGCGATGATGGGGGTCTATATCTTCATCACCCAGTATCTGCAGCTGGTGCTGGGCCTGGCGCCGCTGCAGGCCGGCCTGGCCACGCTGCCCTGGGCCTTGTCCTTCGTCGCCGGCTCGCTGCTAGCGCCGCGGCTGGCCCGGCACTGGCCGCCGGTGGCCGTGGTGGTGTGGGGTTTGGTGGTCGCGGCGCTGGGCTTCGGCATGGTCGGCCTGGCCAGCGGCGGCCTGCTCTGGCTGGTGCCGGGCACCATCGTGATGAGCCTGGGGCTGGCACCGGTGTTCACGATAGGCAATGAAATGATCATCAGCTCGGCGCCGCCGGAGCGGGCCGGCGCGGCCTCGGCGATCTCGGAAACCGTTTCGGAGTTCAGTGCCGCGCTCGGCGTGGCGGTGTTCGGCAGCCTGGGCGGCCTCTACTACCGGGCCCAGCTCGCCGGCGCGCTGCCGGCCGGCTTGTCGGCCCGCGAGGGCGAGGCCAGCCTGGCCACGCTGGGCGGCGCCATCGCGGCGGCCGAGGCACTATCCAGCCAGCACGGCGGCCAGGCCGGCGAGCAGCTGCTGGGCGCGGCCCGGGCCGTCTTCACCGAATCGCTGCAGCTCAGCGCGATGGCCGGCGCGCTGCTGGTGCTGGCGGCCAGCGTGCTGGCGGCGCGCATCTTCAGGGGCAGATAGCCCTCAGCCGCCGGCCTTCTTGACCTTGTGGCCGGCCTGCGTGAGCCGGGCCATCACGGTCTCCAGATGGTCGCCCTGGATCTCGATGACGCCGTCCTTGACCGTGCCGCCGGAGCCGCAGCTGGCCTTGAGCTGCTTGGCCAGCGCGGTCAGCGCGGCCTCGTCCAGCGCCAGGCCCTTGATCAGGGTCACGCCCTTGCCCTTGCGGCCCTTGGTCTCGCGCGAGACGCGCACGATGCCGTCACCGGCGGGGATGGGCTTGGTCTTGCTGCAGCGGCAGTCGGCGGCGGCCTGCCGGCAGCTGGGGCAGGTGCGGCCGCTGTCGGTGGAATAGACCAGGCGGCTGTTGCTCGAAGAGGTGCTCATGGCTCTTGCTTGGGAGGCAGTTCGGAAGGCGGGGGTTCGGGCGGCGGGGCCTCGCGCAGCACCAGGCTCGGCGTCTGCCACAGCGGCACCCCGGCCTCGCGCAGGTCTTGCAGCACCCGGAACAGCAAGGCGCTGCGCACGCCATAGCTCTGGCGCGGCGAGGCGACGAAGCCGGTGGCGTTGAACACCAGCTGGCCCTTGTCGATGCCGTCGAGCTGCACATTGGGTGCCGGCGTGTCCATCACATCGTCGTGTTCTTCGAAGGCGCGGCGCAGGATCTCGCTGACCTTGGCGGTGTCGCAGTCCAGCGGCATCGGCAGCTTGATCTGCACCAGGCCGACCGGGTTCTGATGCGTCACATTGCGCACGATCTTGGTGATGAACTCGGAGTTGGGCACGATCACGGTGGAACGGTCGCCCATCTGGATCTCGGTGGCGCGCACATTGATGCGGCGGATGTCGCCCTCGAAGCCGGGCCCGGGCCCGCCCAGCACCACCCAGTCGCCAACCTTGACCGGCCGCTCGGCCAGGAGGATCAACCCGGACACGAAGTTCGACACCACCGCCTGCAGGCCGAAGCCTATGCCCACCGACAGCGCGCTGGCGATCCAGGCCACCTTCTCCAGCTCCAGGCCGATGGCAGACAGCCCCAGGCCGATGGCCACCACGGTGCCCAGAAAGCTCAGCAAGGTGGTGACCGAGCTGCGCATGCCGGCATCCAGCGAGGTGGTCGGCAGGAAGCGCTCGCTGAGCCAGGACCTCAGCGCCCGCAGCGCCAGCAAGGCCAGCAGGAAGACCAGCAGCGACTGCAGCAGCGCGGTGGGCTTGAGCTGCAGCTCGCCGACGGCAATACCCTCACGCAGCTGGTCGGTGCGCTGCAGGAGATCGGCCGGGCTCTCGCCGAACGGCGCGAGGATCAGCACCAGCACCAGCAGCCAGATCGTCAACCGCAGCGCGCCAGAGCCCAGCACAACCGCCTGGTTGCGCAGCGCGCGGCCGGGCCGGGGCCGGGTCTCGCCCAAGGACTCGTCATCGTCGATCAGCCAGGTGGTGGCGGCATCGTCGATCAGCAGGTTCAGCAGATAGGCACTCAGCGCCAGCACCGCAATCCAGGTGATCTGGCGCACGACGAAGCTGCCCAGCGCGACATAGCCCACCACGATGCCCAGCAAGGCCAGCACCAGAATGCCCCAGACAGCCACCAGGCTCAGCGTCAGCCAGGTCGGGCGCGCGTCATCGGTCGCCTGCTCGGCGTCGGCTTCGGCCATCGCGCGACGGCGCAGCTGCTCGCCGCGATGCACGGTGCGCACCAGCACCGCACCCAGGGCCAGCGCATACGCGCCATTGACCGCCACCTCGATGGCCAGGCTCAGCGACAGGCCGCCGCTCAGGCGCTGCATGAACCAGCCGACGAAGGTGACCGCACCGATCAGGGTCGGGTACCAGCGCAGGCCCAAGGCCACCGAGTCGGGCAGCGGCAACAGGCGCCAGGAGGGCCGGCGCGGCGTCAGCAGCGCGTGGCCCAGGCCGGCGATATAGGCGGCAAAACATACCGCGCCGACACTGCTGGCCAAGAGCGGGCGCAGCGGGTCGCCGTCGGCCAGGTTCTCGCTCAGCCCCAGGGCCAGCGCATAGGCGGCAACACCCGGCACCAGCATGGCCAGCAGGGTCTGCAGCACCGCGTAAAGCGAGCGCCGCACGCGGCCCGGCGGCGTGCGCTGCGAGGCCAGTTCGGTCAGCCAGCGACCCAGCCAGACGCGCAGCGCCAGCGCTGCCAGCAGCATGCCCGCCAGAGCCAGCCAGCGCGCCCCCGAGCTGCCCGCGATTGCGTCGCTCAGGCGCTGCTTGAACTGCTGCAGCCGCGCGGTGTCGCGCGTCAGCCCGCTGCGCAAATCGTTCCAGAAACTCGGCGCCAGGACCGAGTCGGTGCGCTCGAACAGCTCGGCCCGAAAGCGCGCCCGGCGCTGCCCGCCCACTTCGTCGGACAACTGCTCGCTCTCCAGCGCCAGCAGCCGCGCCAACTTCATCCGGGTGTCCAGCAGCTCGCTGCTTTTCTTCAGCGCACGGCGCTGCTCGGCCACATCGCCGGCCTCGCTGCCCTCGGCCGGCACCGGCCCGAGCTCGGCCAGACGCGCCTGCGCGCTGTCGAACTGCGGCGCCTGCTCCAGGGCAATCGCCTCGGCGCGCTGCTGCAGCGCCAGCAGCTGGCGGCGAAAGTCGGCCAGCTCGGCATCGCCCAGCGGCTTGCCGTCACGGACATCGCCACCCAGTCGCTTGCGGATCTGCTCCAGCTGGGTGCGCGCGCTGTCCAGCGTCGCATCAGTGTCGACCGGGTCCTGGGCCCAGGCGGCGGCCGTGATCAGCAGCAGCCAGACCAGCAGCAGTTTGTGCAGGGCGAATCTCATGCGGCCTCTTTGATCGGCGCCCAGCCGAAGAACTCTCGCTCCAGCTGCCCGGGCTCGTTGATCGTGCGCACCCGCCAGTAGGCCTGCTCGGCCTCGGGGTAGCGGCGCTTCAGATAGTTCAGCCATTGCTTGAGCCGGCCGGCTTGATGGCGGGTCTCGACATGGCGGCGCACCTGGCCCCAGAAGACCTCCATCAGCGGCAGCAGCTGAGCCCAGGGCAGCGGCAGCGCTGCAGCGCTGCGTATCGCCAGCGCCAGCCCCGGATCAGCCACCATGCCCCGGCCCACCATCAAGTCCTCGCACCGCGACTGGGCGCGGCAGTTCTCGGCATCGGCGGCGGTCCAGATCTCACCATTGGCGATCACCGGCACCTGGACCGCGGCACGCACCGCCGCGATGCGGTCCCAGTAGGCCGGCGGCTTGTAGCCATCGGCCTTGGTGCGGGCATGGATCACCAGTTCCTCGGCGCCGGACTCGACCATGGCCAGCGCGCAATCCAGCGTCTTCGAATCGTCCAGATAGCCCAGCCGCATCTTGGCCGAGACCGGCAGATGGGCCGGCACGGCGCGGCGCACCGCGCCGACGATACGGGCGATCAGCTCGGGCTCGTCCAGCAGCACCGCGCCGCCGCGATGGCGGTTCACGCATTTGGCCGGGCAGCCGAAGTTCAGATCAATGCCCTCTGGGCCCAGCGCCGCCAGCTTGGCCGCGTTCTCGGCCATGCAGACCGGATCGGAGCCCAGCAGTTGCGGCCGCACCGGCACACCGGCGGCGGTCCGGCTGCCATTGAGCAGCTCGGGCACGATGCGGGTGAAGACGCGGTTGGGCATCAGCATATCGGTGATGCGGATGAACTCGGAGACGCAGCGGTCGATGCCGCCGACGCGGGTCAGCGCGTCGCGGAGCATGTGATCAAGCAAGCCCTCCATGGGCGCCAGCAGAATCATTGCGGCAGCTCCTGCTGCGTCAACCACAGCCGCAGATCAAACTCCAGCTGCCCGTAGTTCGGCTCCATATGCTGGCACAGCGAATAGAAAGCCTTGTTGTGCTCCAGCTCCTTGATATGCGCCAGCTCGTGGACGACGATCATGCGCAGGAAGTCGGCCGGGGCCTCGCGGAACAGCGTGGCGATGCGGATCTCGCGGCGCGTCTTCAGCTTGGCACCCTGCGCGTTCTGCGCGCGAGTGTGGGTGCCCAACGCGTGCTGGATGATCTTGAGCTTGGCGTCATAGCAGACCTTGTTCAGCGGCTCGGCATTGCGCATGAAGCGCTGCTTCAAATCCTGGGTGTAGTCGAACAAGGCCTTGTCGCTGCGCACCTCGTGCGTGTCGGCATAGCGGCGCTGCAGATACTCGCCGAGCTTGCCCGCTTCGATCATGCTCTGCACCTGGGCCTGTAGCTCGGCCGGATAGCCGGCCAGGTACTTCAGCGGCGGGTTCACTGCAGCCCGGGCCTCGCGTAATGCTCGCCGACCCAGCGCTCGAAGCGCTCGCACATCGCGTCCTCACCCTCGCTGCTGTCGGCCAGCAATTCGGCGCCGTGAACGATGCGTATCGTCGCGTCCAGTGCCGGCAGGCCGGCCGCCGGTTCGCCACGCGCGCTGGCCGCCGCCATCGCCTGCTGCGCGCGGGCCCAGGCCTCGTCGACGGACTCGTTGCAGGCCTCGGCCAGATAGCGGGCCGAGAAGCCTTCGCCGGTCAGGCGGCGCAGGGTCGCATCATGATCGATGCTGTTGCCGGGCGCCCAGTAGTGCTCGGCCAGCGCCGGGCCTATGGCCGGGTTGTCGGCCAGATAGCCATGCTCGCGCAGGAAGTGGGCGCGGGTCTGGTAGACCGCCATATGGGCCAGCAGATAGCCCTGGTAGGAGGCGGCCGATTCCTGGTTGAGCAGATGCGGAATCGCCAGCAGCGGCCGCGGGCCGGCGGCCACGCCCTGAACGCGCAACTCGGTCGCGCGGGCCAGCGCCAGCACGGCCTCGGCCGTCAGCGCCGCATCGTCCATCGCATAGAGCGCGGCCTCGAAATAAGGCACGACGGCGATCGCGCGCTCATCGAAGGCCCGCATCGGCTGCTGGCTGGCGATGCGCTCGCGGATCAGCGCATCGGGGATGGCCTCGCCAGCGGCATTGCGGGCATAGCGCTTGAGCCAGTCGGCGTCGTTCAAGAGGCTGTCGCAGAACATCGACTGCGTCTCGGCATAGGCCATCGAGGTGGGCGCGAACTCCTGCGAGAAGCAGGGTGAGTTCTGCACCACATTGGCGAAGTGCGCGGCATGGCCGCCCTCGTGGAACAAGGTGTTGATCGCACGCAGGCCGCTGCCGACCTGGTCGGGCTTGGCCTCGGCGGTGAAATTGATCTGGCCGGCCACCCAGCGTCCCGCTGCGTCGACGTAGGCCGGGATCGGGCCATGGCAGAAGCCGTTCTGGTACTTGCCCTCGCGCGCCAGCAGGTCCAGCTGCATCGTGGCGCCGCGATAGCTGATGCCCAGGCGCCGGAAGCTCTGCACCCAGCGGCGCAGAGCCGGGCCGAAGGGCATGTACTCGTCCATGCGGCGCGCCACATCGCCGCCGCTGAAGTAGCGCAGATTCCAGGGCTGCAGCGCCGCTGCGCCCTGCGCGGCGACCAGGGCCGCCAGGGCCCGGTCATTGCCGGCCTGCGTGCGGGCGACGAAGTCGTCGAGGATCTCGAACAAGGCCGCCGGTGTCATGCGCTCGTTCTTGCGCAGCTTCAGCTCGAAGTAGTTGGCAAAGCCGAGCGAGCGCGCGAAGCGGTTGCGCAGCCGCACCAGGTCCAGGAAGCCATGGTCCAGCACCCAGCGCTCGATCTCGCCATAGGCCTCGTAGGAACTGCGGCGCGCGGCCTCGCTGGGGTTGCTGGCCATATTGGTGGCCAGCATGCTCAGCGTGGCCACCTCGCGCTCGCCGCGCTCATTCAGATGGGTGGGCGCGAGCTCTTTCTTCTGCGCGAACAGCGCGGCCTCGGCCACGATCAGCTCGCGCATCAAGGCCTGGCCCTCCGGCTTGTCGACAATATGGGCCTCGAACAGCGCCAGCCAGCCCTGCAAGCCATGCAGCAGCGCATCGCGCGCCGGCCCGGCCGGCTCGGCCTGCACGGCGGCCAGATGGGTGCGCGTTGCGGCGAGCCGCGCCGGGTCGGAGATGAAGTCCTTGTAACGCGCCTCGGCGGCCGCGAAGCCGGCGTGGTCCTCGCTGGTGGCCGTATAGGTGGACCAGAACAGGTCTTCCTTGGTCTTGTGGACCTGGAGGTAGTCGCGGTTGAGCGCGTCGAAAAACTCTTGGGCTTGCATCATGGGAGGCTCTTGTGGAGACAGCCCCGTATTGTCTCAGGCATCGGCCACGGGCTTGGCCGCTACCTTCGCGCCCAGCACCTCGGAGCTGGTGACGCCCATCGAGACATAGAGGCTGGTCAGCCCGTCCATGCCGATCTCGGCCGGCCGCACCCATTCGGTGGGCAGGAACAGCAGGCCGCCGCCGACCGGCACCGGCGCGGTCGGCACGATCACCGCGACATAGGCGACCCCGTCGATCAGCACCGGCTCCGGGTTGGACAGCAGGCCCAGCACCAGGGCCCCGCCCTCCGGCTTGACCCCGCCGAAATGACACCACACCGGCGCCATCGAGCGCACGCCGGCCTCGTCGCGCTTGGACAGCATCTCTATCATGCGCTTGAGCAGGTCGTAGACCGTGCTGATGACCGGGATGCGCGCGATCAGCGCCTCGATGCCGGTCTTCAGCCGGCGCTGCAACTGGGTCTCGACCACGAGGCCCAGCAGATAGATCAGCCCCATCGCCAGCGCCAGCCCCAGCAGATAGGCCATGCCCTGCGATTCGATCAGACCCAGGGTCAGCAGGCCGATGCCATGACCCAGCCAGCTGTCCGGGCCGATGAAGCTCAAGAGCATCGATCCCACCCAGCCGATCAAGGCCAAGGTGGCCAGCAGCGGCAGCACGGTCAGGAAGCCGGTGACAAAGGTGCGCAGCACATGGCGGCGCGCTTCGGTGGCAAAAAAGGTCTTCGGGGTTTCGTTCATGGCGCTCTGTCGGTCGGGGAGCAGGCATCATGCCAGCATGACTGCTGCATTCCCGGTCGAGATCCGGCCGCAGGGCTGGCAATTCGATGCCGCGCCCGAACAAACCCTGTTGCTGGCCGCACTGGAGATGGGCCTGCGCATGCCCCATTCCTGCCGCAACGGGACCTGCCGGGCCTGCATCGCCCGCCTGCTGGACGGGCAGATCGACTACCGCATCGAATGGCCCGGGCTGAGCCGCGAGGAGAAGGCCGAAGGCTGGATACTGCCTTGTGTGGCCTGCGCGCGCAGCGCGCTGACGCTGGAGGCGCCGGCCACCGTCAATCTGTTCGATGCCCCGCTGTAGCGCCGGACTACCCTCTGGTTAACCCTTTGTTCCGCCGATCGAAGCGGCGGCGGCTGGGTCAGCATCGCGGTATTCAAACCCCGCCCCTGCCCCTCCCATGCTCAAACTCAACAATTGGCGCCTGCGCACCCGCGTGCTGGCCGGCTTCGCCCTGGTCATCCTGCTGATGATGGTGGCCTCCACCGTCGGCATCGTGCGGGTCGCGATGCTGAACCAGCGCATCGAGCGTCTGGTCGAGGTCGATATGCAGGCGCTGGACCTGTCACGCCAATGGGCCGGTATGAGCGAGGGCAGCATCCAGCGTCGCATCGTCTCGATGGCGGTCGATGACGAGGTCTTCGTCAAGGCGCTGACGCGTCGCTCCAAGGAAGTGTCCGAGCGCATCGACAAGGTCCAGGCCGAGCTCGACAAGATCAGCAAGACGCCCGAGGCCGACCGGCTGACCGATGTGATCGCCGAGACGCGCAAGAAATACCAGGCCTCGCGCGAGGACCTGATGAAGCTGAAGAAGGCCGGCGAGAACATCCAGGCCCGCGTCGCGGCCGAGCTGATCCCGGCGATGGAGACCTATCTGGCGGCCATCAACAGCTATGCCGACTACACCCGCGAGGTGCTGCAGACCGCGCGCCGCGAGGCCGAGGCCGAGGCCCAGACCACCCGACAGCTGGTGACCGGCCTGATGCTGCTGGCCGTGCTGCTGGGCCTGGGCGTGGCGGTGGCCATCACCCGCTCGGTGACCGCGCCGCTGGCCCGGGCGCAGAGCCTGACCCGGGCCATCGCCGAGGGCGACCTGACCGCGACCACGCGTGCCGAAGGCCGTGACGAGCTGGCCGAGCTCAATGGCGCGCTGCTCCATATGCAGGGCAGCCTGTCGACGACCATCACCGGCGTGCGCCGCGCGGCCGAGCAGGTGCGGCTGGCCTCCACCGAGATCGCCAGCGGCAATCTGGACCTGTCCAACCGCACCGAGCAGGCCGCCAGCAGCCTGGAGCAGACCGGCGCCGCGATGGCCCAGCTGGGCGAAGGCGTCAAGCTCAATGCCGAGGCGGCGCGCCAGGCCGACGGCCTGGCCAAGACAGCCTCGGACGTAGCCGGCCGCGGCGGCGCAATGGTCGAGCAGGTCATCAGCACGATGAGCGAGATCCAGCAATCGTCCAGCAAGATCGCCGACATCATCGGCGTGATCGATGGCATCGCCTTCCAGACCAATATCCTGGCGCTGAACGCGGCGGTGGAAGCCGCCCGAGCCGGCGAGCAGGGCCGCGGCTTCGCTGTGGTGGCCAGCGAGGTGCGCGCGCTGGCACAGCGCAGCGCCCAGGCGGCGCGCGAGATCAAGACCCTGATCTCGGCCTCGGTCGAGCGCGTCGAGGGCGGCAGCCGCCTGGTCGGCGAAACCGGCAGCACCATGCGCGAGGTGGTCGACAGCGTCAAGCGCGTGACCGACATCATCGGCGAGATCTCCAGCTCCAGCGCCAACCAGGCCCTGACCCTGTCCGAGATCGGCCAGGCCGTGCATCAGCTGGACCAGATGACGCAGCAGAACGCCGCGCTGGTCGAGCAGTCGGCCTCGGCGGCCGAGAGCCTGAAGGACCAGGCCGCGCAGCTGGTGGACGCGGTGGCCAGTTTCCGGCTGCGCGCCTGAACTGTCCCTGCGAACTGTGGACAAGTCCGTGCACAGCCTGCGCATGCCGGCGCCAAGTGATTGATTTCACAGGCTTTGCGCTAGTCTGCTCAATAAAAGTGCACAGGCGTAGGACAATCGTTGGCTTTGCCGGGATCACGGCTCCTCATGCACCGCACGATCTTCACCACGCCTGTCGTCAACACCGCGCTGCGCGCCCTGTCTCTGGCATGGCTGAGGCTGCGCGGCTGGAAGCTTGCCGGCACGCTGCCGGCCGAGCAGCCCAAATGCGTGCTGATTGCCGCACCGCACACCAGCAACTGGGACCTGCCCTACACGCTGATGGTGGCGTTCGCGCTGCGTCTGAACATCTACTGGATGGGCAAGCAGCAGATTTTTCGCTGGCCGTTCGGCGGCCTGATGCGCTGGCTGGGCGGCATCGCGGTGAACCGCGAGCAGTCCAGCAATCTGGTGGCCGCCTCGGCCGAGGCGCTGCGCCGGGCCGATGGGCCGGTGCAGCTGATCGTGCCGCCCGAGGGCACGCGCAGCAAGACGCGCTACTGGAAGACCGGCTTCTACTGGATCGCCCACCAGGCCCAGGTGCCTATCGTGATGGCTTATATGGACTACCCGCGCAAGCTCAGCGGCCTCGGGCCCGTATTCACGCCCAGCGGCGATGTCGAGGTCGATATGCGCAAGATCAAGACCTACTACGCCCAGTTCAAGGGCAAGAACTGGCAGCAATTCGACCATGAGTGACGCGCCCAACAAGGATCCGCTGCAAGGCAAGACCCTGGAGATGATCGTCACCGCGCTGGCCGACTATTTCGGCTGGCAGGAGCTCGGTGAGCGCATCGCGATCCGCTGCTTCCAGAGCGATCCCAGCGTGGCCTCCAGCCTGAAGTTCCTGCGCAAGACACCCTGGGCGCGCGCCAAGGTCGAGAGCCTCTACCTCTTCATGCTGCGCGAGCAGGCCCGCCACCGGCAGGCCTGAGGCCGCTTCGGCGGCCTGGATTCAAGCTCGATTCGGCTCGGGCAGCTCGATCTTGACTTCGAGCACCTCGAAGTTGCCCTCGCGCTCCATATGCACCTTGATGTCGTCCGGGTTGATGGAGACGTACTTCGAGATCACCGCGACCAGCTCGCGCTGCAGCTGGGGCAGGTAATCGGGGCTGGTGCTGCGGCCGTTGCGCTCATGCGCCAGGATCAGCTGCAGCCGCTCCTTGGCGACGCTGGCGGTGTTCTTTTTCTCACCGAGGAAGAAGGACAGGAATCCCATCGTGGCCTCCCTCACTTGCTGCCGAACAGGCGTTTGAAGAAGCCGGGCTTGACCGCCTCGATGAAGCGCATCGGCTTGTCCTCGCCCAGGAAGCGCGCCACCACATCGGCATAGGCCTCGGCCACCTCGCTGCCCTTCATATGGATGGCGGGCAGGCCCTGGTTGGAGGCCTGCAGCACCACCTCGGACTCGGGGATCACGCCGATCAGCGGTGTGCGCAGGATCTCGTGTATGTCTTCCAGCGACAGCATCTGGCCGCCCTCGACCCGGCTGGGGTTGTAGCGCGTGATCAGCAGATGCTCCTTGATCGGCTCCTTGCCCTCGATCGCGCGCTTGGTCTTGCTGTTGAGCATGCCCAGGATGCGGTCGGAATCGCGCACCGAGGAGACCTCGGGATTGGTCACGACCAGGGCCTCATCGGCGAAGTGCATGGCCATCAGCGCGCCGGTCTCGATGCCGGCCGGCGAGTCGCAGATGATGTAGTCGAACTCCATCGCCTTGAGCTCTTCGAGCACGCGCTCGACGCCCTCCTGCTTCAGCGCGTCCTTGTCGCGGGTCTGCGAGGCGGCCAGGATGAAGAGCTTGTCGAGCTGCTTGTCCTTGATCAGGGCCTGGCTCAGCTTGATCTCGTCATTGATGACATTGATCAGGTCATAGACCACGCGGCGCTCGCAACCCATGATCAGGTCGAGATTGCGCAGGCCCACGTCGAAATCGATCACCACCGTCTTGTAGCCGCGCAGGGCCAGACCGGTTGCAAAGCTGGCGCTGGTGGTGGTCTTGCCGACCCCACCCTTGCCGGAAGTCACTACGACGATCTTGCTCATCGATTCAAGTCCTTTTCAGTAGAGGGTCAGGTCTTGCCTGGCCCGGAAGATTTTCAACATCCATCACAGTTTCAGCGGCTCCATCACCAGCTTCTCGCCCTCCAGCCGGATCTGCGCCGGCTTGGCGAACACGGTGTCGGGCAGCGGGTTCTCGGTGGTGCGGTAGATGCCGGCGATCGCGATCAGCTCGGCCTCCATGCTGGTGGCGAAGATGCGCGCGTCGGTGTTGCCGCGCGCGCCGGCGATGGCCTTGCCGCGCAGCGGCGCATAGACATGGATATGACCGTCGGCGATCACCTCGGCGCCATGGTTGACCAGGGCCAGCACGACCAGATCGCCGCCCTTGGCATAGACCTGCTGACCGGAGCGCAGCGGCTTGTCGATCACCAGGGTCTTGACCGCATCGCCGGGCACCTCGCGCACCACCTCGTGCACGACCTCGCGCACCACTTCCTGCACCACGGTCTCGACCCGCGCTTCGGCGCGCGGCGCCACCGGCTCGGGCTCCGGCGCCTCGGCCAGCCCCAAGGCCAGCGCGCGCGCCAGCAGGCCCGGGCCGGCGCCGACCACGGCCACCGGCTGCATGCGGTACTCGCGCAGCAAGGCCAGCAGGGCGGGCAGATCGATAGGCGGCTCGGCGTCCAGGCTCAGCTGGGCCTGGCCCGGCTCGTTGCCGGGCTCGGTCTGCGGCAGCTGCGAGAAATCGATCAGCAGCGGGTCATGGTTGAACACCTCGGGCGTGCCGCCCAGGCGCTGGCGCAACTCAGCCGACAGCTGCGTCAGATCGCCGGTCTTCAGCACCAGCGTGAGCAGACTCAGTGACGCGCTCTTGAGTTCAAACACCTCATGGGCCCTGGACGCAGGTTTGCCGGCGTTGTTGTTTCCCTCTAGTGCCTGGACCATGAGCAGTGGCTTATCTTGTGCAAAGCGGTGATTTTAGCGGGAGGCGAGGCAGGCCTCTTTCGGGGCGCACCCGCAGCCTGCTTAAAAAGCAGGCAGAGCAAGAACAAGACTGGCAAATCAAGCACTTAGCCCGGCTATCGAAGCGGTGTTCACAAACTTGTCCACATCAGCGGTGGACAGCGCATGAGCTATTTCAACATCAGGGCTTGACTTATCCCCAAACAGCCAGCACCTCCCGAGTCGCTGCCGGATGCTGGCGCTCATGCTGCACTGCATCTGCACGTTTCCCCGAAAGCGCGCTAAGTCATTGATTCATATAGAGCCGTATCGCCTGCTCAAAAAATCGGCAAGCCAAGCGCAAGCGCGGCATATCAAGGGTTTAGCGCCGCTGCACCGATGTTCTCCACAAAGTTATCCACAGAAGAAGTGGATAGCTTCACCAAGCCTTACAAATCAAGACCTTAAGCGTGATCTTTGATGTCGAGTTGAGCTTCTGGTGCTAACTGGTCAAGTGAAAATCGTCGGCAACGGCGAGTCAGGGCGACGATCTTGCGCCAGGCGCCACGCCAGACGAACCAGACAAGAAATTTAATCGCCAAGCCTTGACTTATCCCCAATTGTTGCGATTGCGTGACGACCGGATGCCGGCAGCATGCACCCGCCGAAGCGATGCCGAAAAGCGGGCCAAGTGCTTGATTTGCATACGATGCCGCGCCGCAGCAATCGACAGCAGCGCCAAGGCAGTACCAGCAAATTCAAGCACTTAGCGAAAACAGCCCCGCTTGCCCACAAAGTTATCCACATGGCCGGCGCGAGCCCCGGCGTAGCGGGCGCGATGGGGATCGGCGCTGCGGTTACAGTGGCGACTGGGCTTGCATGTCGCAAGCCACCGAAGGAGTCGGCCTTGGCAACACCCAATTACTCATACGAAAAACGGCAACGCGAGCTGGCAAAGAAACGCAAGAACGAAGAAAAGCGCCAGCGCAAGCTCAGCGGTGGTGTTCAAGGCGGCCAGGATGAGCCCGATGCGGGTGGCGCCGATGCCCCGGCAGCCCCGGCCGACGGCGAGGCCGCCGCCGAGCCCAACAAGGGCTGACCTGGTACTGGCCGCAGGCCGCGCCCAGCCGCGCGGCGCCGGCACCTAAAATCTTGCTCCCGCATGGCGACCGCCATGCGACGCCGGCCCTGTTTCCCTCTGCCCGTTTTTGCCCGTACTCGCCCGCCATGACTCGCAAGCTCTTCGTCACCACCGCCCTGCCCTACGCGAACGCCAACTTCCATATTGGCCACATCATGGAATACACCCAGGCCGATATCTGGGTGCGCTTCCAGCGCATGCGCGGGCAGGAGGTGCATTTCGTCGGCGCGGACGACGCCCATGGCGCGCCCATCATGATTGCCGCCGAGAAGGCCGGTAAGACGCCGCAGCAGTTCGTGGCCGACATCGCGGCCGGCCGCAAGACCTATCTGGACGGCTTCCACATCAGCTTCGACAACTGGCACTCGACCGATGGCCCGGAGAACCACGAGCTCTCCAAGGAAATCTACAAGGCCTTGCGTGCCAATGAGCTGATCTCGGTGAAGACCATCGAGCAGTTCTTCGACCCCGAGAAGTCCATGTTCCTGCCGGACCGCTTCATCAAGGGCGAGTGCCCGAAGTGCGGCGCCAAGGACCAGTACGGCGATTCCTGCGAGGTCTGCAGCGCGGTCTACACGCCCACCGAGCTGAAGAACCCGTTCTCGGTGCTGACCGGCGCAACGCCGGTGATGAAGAGCTCGGAGCACTACTTCTTCAAACTCAGCGATCCGCGCTGCATCGAGTTCCTGGAGCAGTGGACCCAGACCCCGGGGCGGCTGCAGAGCGAGGTGCTGAACAAGATCAAGGAATGGTTCACCAAGGACGACGAGGGCAAGGGCGGCCTGGGTGATTGGGACATCAGCCGCGACGCGCCCTACTTCGGCATCGAGATTCCCGATGCGCCGGGCAAGTATTTCTATGTCTGGCTGGACGCGCCGATCGGCTACCTGGCCTCGCTGAAGAACTATTTCGGCAAGCTGGGCCGCGACTTCGACGCCTTCATGGCCGACGAGTCGGTGGAGCAGATCCATTTCATCGGCAAGGACATCACCTATTTCCACACGCTGTTCTGGCCGGCGATGCTGCATTTCAGCGGCCGCAAGACCCCGAACCATGTTTACGTGCATGGCTTCCTGACCGTCAACAACGGCGAGAAGATGAGCAAGAGCCGCGGCACCGGCCTGGATCCGCTGAAGTACCTGAGCTTGGGGCTGAATGCCGAATGGCTGCGCTACTACCTGGCCGCCAAGCTCAACGCCAAGGTCGAGGATGTGGACTTCAATCCCGAGGACTTCGTCGCCCGCGTCAACAGCGATCTGGTCGGCAAGTACATCAATATCGCCAGCCGTGCCGCCGGCTTCCTGTCCAAGCGCTTTGGCGGTCATCTGTCGGCCGACCTGGGCGTCGAAGGCCGCACCTTGCTGGACACGCTGCGCGCCCATTCCGACACCATCGCCGAGCTCTACGAGGAGCGCGAACTCGGCAAGGCGCTGCGCGAGATCATGCTGCTGGCCGACAAGGTCAACGAGTATGTGGACCAGAACAAGCCCTGGGAGCTGGCCAAGAAGGAAGGCGCCGACGCGGTGCTGCAGGATGTCTGCAGCGTCTGCATCGAAGCCTTCCGCCTGCTGACCATCTATCTGAAGCCGGTGCTGCCGGCGCTGGCCGCCAAGGTCGAAACCTTCCTGAAGGTCGAGCCGATGCAGTTCGCCGACAGCGCCCGCGCGCTCGGTGCCCACCAGATCGGCGTCTACGAACACCTGATGCAGCGTGTCGACCCCAAGCTGCTGGAAGCCCTGTTCGAGCCCCCAGCCGCACCGAAGATCGTGCCCGGTGGCGAAGACCTGGCCCCCGAGATCAAGATCGACGATTTCACCAAGGTCGATCTGCGCATCGCCAAAATCGTCAAGGCCGAGCACGTCGAGGGTTCGGACAAGCTCTTGCGCCTGACGCTGGATGTCGGCGAGGGCCGCCTGCGCAATGTCTTCTCCGGCATCAAGAGCGCTTACAAGCCGGAAGATCTCGAAGGCAAGCTGACCGTGATGGTCGCCAACCTGGCCCCGCGCAAGATGAAGTTCGGCATCAGCGAAGGCATGGTGCTGGCCGCCAGCCACGCCGACGAAAAGACCAATCCCGGCATCTTTGTGCTGGAGCCCTTCCCGGGCGCCCAACCCGGCATGCGGGTGCGCTGAACCACGGGCGGCCGACATCACACGATGCCGCCGCTGCACCGCTTTCAGCCGCGCGCACTGAGTGCACTGCGCGACTACAGCCGCCAGCGCTTCATCGCCGACCTCGGCGCCGGCATCACGGTGGGCATCGTCGCGCTGCCGCTGGCCATTGCCTTCGCGATCGCCTCGGGCGTCAAGCCCGAGCAGGGCCTGGTCACCGCCATCATCGCGGGCTTTCTGATCTCGGCCCTGGGCGGCTCGAATGTGCAGATTGGCGGGCCGGCCGGCGCCTTCATCGTGATCGTCTACGGCATCGTGCAGCGCTACGGCCTGGCCAATCTGCTGATCGCCACCGTGCTGGCCGGCGGCCTGCTGGTGCTGATGGGCCTGCTGCGCCTGGGCGTCTTGGTGCGCTACATCCCGGTGTCCATCGTGATCGGCTTCACCAACGGTATCGCGGTCCTGATCGCGCTGTCGCAGCTGAAGGATCTGCTGGGGCTGGACATCGCGCAGATGCCGGCCGACTTCTTCGGCCAGCTCGCCGCGCTGAGCCGCCATCTGCACAGCGTCAACCCCTGGGCCCTGCTGCTGGGCCTGGGCTGCATGGGCGTGGTGCTGCTGTGGCCCAAGACCTACCAGATGCAGCGCGGCCATGGCCCCTGGCGCCAGCGCACACACCGGCTGATGGCCCAGCTGCCGGGCACGGTGATCGCGCTGGTCGGCGCGACGCTGCTGGCCCAGGGCCTGAACCTGCCGCTGGAGACCATAGGCAGCCGCTTTGGCGGCATCCCGCAAAGCCTGCCCGGCTTTGCCCTGCCCGAGTTCAGCTGGAGCAGTGCCAAGCAGCTCTTCATCCCCACCGTGACGATCGCCCTGCTCGGCGCGATCGAGTCGCTGCTGTGCGCCCGGGTGGCCGACAATATGACCGCATTGCCCCGCCACGACCCGAACCAGGAGCTGATGGCCCAGGGTGTGGCCAATATGGTCGTGCCCTTTTTCGGCGGCATCCCGGCCACCGGCACGATCGCCCGCACCGTCACCAATGTGCGCGCCGGCGGCAACAGCCCGGTCTCCGGCATGGTGCATGCCGCCACCCTGCTGCTGATCGTGCTGCTGGCCGCACCGCTGGCCGAGTACGTGCCGCTGGCGGCGCTGGCCGGCATCCTGCTGGTGGTGGCCTGGAATATGGGCGAGTGGCATGAGTTCGCGCGGCTGCGCCGCTTCAGCCTGCCCTACCGCACCATCCTGCTCGGCACCTTTGTGCTGACCGTGGTGTTCGATCTGACTGTGGCGGTCGAGGTCGGCCTGGTGCTGGCCTGCCTGTTCTTTATCTACCGGATGAGCACGCTGTTTCGCGTCGAGCCACTGCCCAGCGAGATCGCCGGCACCCAGCTGATGCGGGTCTATGGCGCGCTGTTCTTCGGCGCGGTCGGCAAGGTCGAGGGTCTGGCCGAGACCCTGCCGGCCGGCTGTCACACCCTGGTGCTGGACCTGCATCAGCTGATCTCGATCGACACCTCGGGGCTGGACGCGCTGGTCCAGCTGCAGCGCACGCTGGCGCGGCAGGGCCAGCGTCTGGTGTTGTGCGGCCTCAACGAGCAGCCTGCCAGCCTGATTGCGCGCGGCGGGCTGGCCGAGGCGCTGGGGCCGGACGGCATTCATGCCGATTTGACCGCCTGGCGTGGCGCTTGTCGGCAAGCGGGCCTGTAAAATCACCCTTTTTGCAGCCAATTGCGCCCGCCATGCCCCTGTTCTGGAAGCCCTACAAGTCCGAAGTCAGCAGCTTCATCGATGAGCTGAAGGCCAAGAAGCCAACGCTGGAACAAGAACAGCGCGCCGGCCGTGCCCTGCTGTGGGACAAGCCGGTGGACCGCCAGGCCCAGGCCGATTTCCGCGCAGCCAAGATCGCCCAGCAACCTTACGTCTACCAGACCAAGGGCGACTGAAAACCCGCCCGTCCAGGAGCGTCGGCTTGAGCGACACGCCGCTGCCCTCCCTGCCGGCCGAGCCGGCCGCCGCCGCGCCGCCGCTGACGGTGGATGGCGTCGCTGTGGCCCGCCTCTACGGTGAGCCGCTGTTCCAGATGCCGCTGGACCTCTACATCCCGCCGGATGCGCTGGAGGTCTTTCTGGAGGCCTTCCAGGGTCCGCTGGACCTGCTGCTCTATCTGATCAGGCGGCAGAACTTCAACATCCTCGACATCCCGCTGGCCGATGTGACGCGCCAGTACCTGAGCTATGTCGACCAGCTGCGCAAGAGCAAT
This sequence comes from Paucibacter sp. XJ19-41, assembly GCF_028462495.1. Classification (NCBI taxonomy): domain Bacteria; kingdom Pseudomonadati; phylum Pseudomonadota; class Betaproteobacteria; order Burkholderiales; family Sphaerotilaceae; genus Roseateles; species Paucibacter sp. XJ19-41. Next base: position 17,383 of record NZ_JAQOWX010000054.1, on the reverse strand, counting down.
CTGGAGCTGGCCAGCGAATACCTGCTGATGGCGGCGATGCTGATCGAGATCAAGTCGCGCATGCTCTTGCCGCCGAAGAAGACCGAGGACGGCGCCGAGCCCGAAGACCCGCGCGCCGAGCTGGTGCGACGCCTGCTGGAATACGAGCGCATCAAGCTGGCCGCCGCCCAGCTGGACGCGCTGCCGGTGCTGGGGCGCGACTTTCTGCGTGCGCAGGTGCATATCGAACAGTCGCTGCAGCCGCGCTTTCCCGATGTCGAGGCCAATGATTTGCGCGAGGCCTGGCTGGACATCCTCAAGCGCGCCAAGCTGAACCAGCACCACCGCATCACCCGCGAACAGCTGTCGGTGCGCGAGCATATGAGCATCGTGCTGCGCCGGCTGCAGGGCCAGCGCTTCGTCGAGTTCGAGCAGCTGTTCGAAGTCAGCCGCGGGCCGCAGGTGCTGGTCGTGACCTTTATTGCGCTGCTGGAGCTGGCGCGCGAGCGCCTGCTGGAGATCACACAAGCCGAGGCCTTCGCGCCTATCTATGTGCGCCTGGCCTACTCACCGAGTGTGGCCGAACCGCTGCCCGAGCCGCTGTTCGAGACCGATCAGGCCTGAGCGGCGCGCCAAGTCGAGAAATGAGTCTCGGGCTGGCGCTGCATCATCTGCCCCACCGCCAGCACCGCCTGGGTGCGTGAGCTGCCCCCCACGGCCTTCAGCACGGCGGCCACATGGTCCTTGATCGTTTCGACCGAGACGCCCAGCTCGCGGGCGATGATCTTGTTGGGCTTGCCTTGCAGCAGCAAGGCCAGCACATCGGTCTGGCGCGGCGTCAGCGACAGGCCTTCGAGCCCGCCGGTGGTCTGGTAGGCCGACTCGCTGGCGGCCTGCTGGATCTGCTGCATACGCTGCTGGGCCGGCGCCGGCTCGGGAGCGGACGACACCTCATTGCCCAGGCTCATCGGCGGCACATAGATGCCACCCGACATCACCAGACGCAGCGCCTGCGAGAGCATCTCGGTGCTGCTGCGCTTGGGCACAAAGCCCATCGCACCCTGGTCGATCGAACGGATCACATCGCTGGCACGGTCCGAGGCCGAGATCACCACCACCGGCAGGGCCGGGTAGGCGGCGCGGAATTCCTCCAGCAGATCGAAGCCGCTGGCATCGCCCAGTTGCAGGTCCAGCAGCACCAGATCGAAATCATCCTGCTGCTTCAGCGTCGACCGGGCAGCGGCGGCGCTGTCGGCGCCGACCACCTGGACATCGTCACCCAGGCCTTCGATGACGGTCTGCAGGGCCGACAGGATCAGCGGGTGATCATCAATGAGCAGTACTTTCATGCTCGGCCCCTTCATCAAGATTGGCGACATGCTTAGCGGTATGCATGGTGTTGGGGCTGGATCATAGGCAAGGGCCCCGGGCTTGGGCACAACCCTCATGGGGGATATCGCAGCCGCATCAGTTCGCACTGCGGACAAATCAGCGATAGCGTCGCGTCAGCGACTCCGCCACGCAGACCGGCTTGGCCAATCCCTCGCCCTCGACGCTGACCTGCACCGCCAGCTGGGCCCCACCCTCGATGGGTTCGTAGGACAGCAGCGTGAAACGCGCCCGCAAGCGGCTGCCCACCGGCACCGGCGCCGGAAAACGCACCTTGTTGAGGCCGTAGTTGATGCCCATGCGGCTGTCCGCCACCTGAAAACCGCTGTCGAAAAAGGCCGGCAGCAGGCTCAGCGTCAGGAAACCATGGGCAATGGTCGTGCCGAACGGCCCGGCCGCCGCCCGGGCGGGTTCGGTATGTATCCATTGCTGGTCGTCGGTGGCATCGGCAAAGCGCTGGATGCGCGCCTGGTCGACCTCGATCCAGTCGCTCAGGCCGATTTCCTGCCCCTGCAGGCCGGCCAGATCGGCCAGGCGTTCGAAAGTCCGCATCGTCTAGTGGTCCAGCCAGTCTCCCAGCGCCTGCCATTGCGCCAGATCGCGCTCGACCCGGCTGGGAGCGACGTCCCACAGGGTCAGACCGCGGGCCGCCAGTTGCACATAGTTCTGGGTGTCGCGCAGCATGCCCAGCACCGGCAGCGCCAGCCCTTGCACGAACTGCTGCAGTTGCTGGGCCGACAGCGTACCTTCACGCGCGCGCATGCCCACCAAGGCCAGCTGCGGGCTCTTGCCGCCCGACTGCGCCCGCAGATCTTGCAGGGTCTGCAGGAATCCGTATGTCGCCTGGATGTCAAAAAGACTGGGTTGCAGCGGAATCAGCAACTTGTCGGCCAGCGCGTAGACAGCCGCGAGCTTCTTGCCCCGCAGGCCGGCCGGTGTGTCCAGCACCACATGGCTGACGCCCTTGGGCGGCTTCAGTATGCCCTTCACGTCGACATCCCAGCTCTGGATCGCCGGCAGTTGCGCCGGGCGCAGATCCAGCCACTGGCGTGCCGACTGCTGGCTGTCGACATCGCCCAGCATCACCGCATGCCCTTGGCGGGCGTAGTAGCCGGCAATATTGCTGGCCAGCGTGCTTTTTCCAACGCCGCCCTTGGGGTTGGCGACCAGGATCACGGGCATGAAGTCTCCTGTGCAATCACGGGGAAACCATCGTAGCCGCGCCGCGCCGCGCACCGCAATGCGGGTGAACAGCGACAATAGCGCGATGTTTGCCCCCTCCCAAATCGAGGTGCGCCGCTTTTTCTGCGCCACCTACCGCAAGCTGCGCGAAGGTGCGCCGCTGATCCCGATGGAAGCCATTGCCGCGCAATGGATTGACGAGCACCCCGAGTACCACGCCGAACTGGCGGACGAGGAAACCGCCGTCAACACCGTCTACACGGTGGAAGAGGGGCGCACCAACCCCTTTTTGCATCTCTCGATGCATCTGACCATCACCGAGCAGCAGTCCATCGACCAGCCCACCGGCATCCGTCAGGCCATCGCGCTGCTGGCGGCCAAGCGCCAATCGATGCACGAGGCCCAGCATGCCGCGATGGACTGCCTGGGCGAGATGATCTGGGCCTCGCAGCGCAGCGGCCTGCCGCCCGATGGCCATGCCTATCTGGAATGCGTACGTAAGAAAGCCACCTCTTGAGGTGGCTTTGGTAGACAGGATGAGCTCGGATCAGGCCTGGTAGGACCCGCCGCCCAGCGACTTGCGCTCGTTCTTGCCCAGCGCCGAGTACAGGCCGCTGGCCTCGCCGGGCATCAGCACATCGATCGCGCGGTCCAGTGCGGCGGTGGCGCGTGCCAGCGACTCGCGCTGCGCGGCGACCCGGCCGCCGGCCTGTACCAGACGATGACGCAGATTGGGCGGCACCTGGCCGCTGCGGGCGGCTTCGCTGAACATCGCGATCGCCTCGGCCAGGGCCTGGTGCAGCGCGCTGGCATGCAGCTCGATCGCCTGGCTGTCGCGCCGCAGCAAGGCCTCGCCCAGCAGATTCAGGCAGCCTTCGACGGCCAGCAGCGGCTGCTCCAGCGCCTGGCCCAAGGCCGCGTCTGGCAAGCTCGTCATTTCAGAAGTGGGCAAGGCGTGCATAGCGGTACCCGCCGCAAGGCGTTGATATTCGGTCAGCAAAAACAGTCAAACAGCACCGGCTCGCGCCGGACACCGCTCAGTGAGGCGTCGCTCGGCTCAGCATTTCCTGGGCATTGGCAATCAGTTTGTCGGCCACCGCCTCGGCATTGATGCCGAACTTGCCTTCGGTGATGGCCTGGGAAATCCGCCCGACCTTCTCGGCGTCGAAGCTGCCTTCCTCGGACACACCGGCGAGCAAGGCGCTGGCATTGCTAGACAAGGCGATCTTGGCGCTGGCCTCCGGCGTCTTGCCGCCGGCGGCTTCGGCCGTCTTGGCGCGGCCGGCGTCAGCGCTGGCGGGCCTGTCCGTCCCGGCCGTCACTGGCGCCATCGTTTCTGGGCTGTTACCGATTTTCATGCTGCTCTCCATAGCTCAGGGCATTGCCCGAAGCTGTCCAGGTTTTTCGGTGTATCGACCCTTCCCGGCGGGACTTTAGGACTATCGCGAAACTGCGGGGCCAAACGCCCCCCTGTGCCTGCCTCATAGCAGCACCTCCACACGACGCTCACCGACGGCGCGGCCGGTCACGGTACGGCCATTCTCGAAACGGATCCTGACATCCTGGCCTTCCAGGCCCGGCTCCATGGCCTGGCCTTCACTGGCTATCGCATAGCCGGCACCGCTGGCCAGCACCTGCACGCGCTCGCCGGCGGCAAACCAGCGCCGCTGTTTCAGATCCGTGCTGCGCACCGCCTCACCGACCACCAGGGGTCGTTGCAGGCTGCGCCCGTCGAGCAGGCTGGCGTCGGTGAAGACCTGGCCGGACTCGGCAGCTATATCAATGTCGGCCGCTTGCAGCTGGGCTTGAGACAAGACGGTGCCGGCCGGCAAGGCGGTGGTGGCCACCAGCACCCGGGCATAGACCTGCACCTGCACCGGCAGGCTGACATTCCAGCGCGCCTGGCCATCGACGCAGCGCAGGCCGATGCGGCTGCGTCCCCACATCTTCATGCCGCTGGGCAGATAGGGCTGGACCTGGGCACAGGGCGCCAGCCGCAGCCGCGCGTCGAGCTGGCCCAGTTGCACCTCGATGCGCGCCTCGGGCGGCGCGCCGGCCTGGGCACCGGCCAGCGCCAGCGCCTGGACCCGGCTCAGCAGCTCGGGGCTCAGGCTGGACGGCGTCTGCGCCGCCCCGCCCGTCGCCGCCAGGCACAGCGCAAGCCCGGCGCCAAGGGCGCGGGTGCGGCTGGCCACGAGGGCAGCGGGAAGGCAGGCTTGTTGGAGCATGGAGCGACTGTAGGCCCGAGCCGCCGACTCCTGAGGGTCGAAATGCGCAGCAAAGCCCGTTCTATTCCCGCTAATGTTTTTCGACCTGCCCAACACAATCCATCTCAACTGCCCGGACTGCCACCGAGGTCCCCATCATGATCAACCGACTGACCGACACGCTGAACTTCCAGACCCAGGCCCTGAGCCTGCGCTCGGAGCGCCAGCGCCAGCTCGCCAGCAATATCGCCAATGCCGACACCCCGGGCTACCAGGCCCGGGACATGGACTTTGCGCGGGCGCTGCGCGAAGCGACCGGCTCCAGCGCGGTGCCCGGCGCGATGGCGACCACCAGCAAGAGTCATATGGCGCCGCTGGCCGGCGCCCGCGCCGACAGCAACAAGCTCTACTCCACCGCTGCCCAGACCAATCTGGACAGCAACTCGGTCGACATGGACCGCGAACGCGCCAACTTCGCCGACAACGCGGTGAAGTACGAGGCCACGCTGCGCTTCATCAATGGCAGCGTGCGCACCACGATGGACGCGATGAAGTCGCACAACGCGGCCTGATCCGCAGGAGAAGCCCATGTCGATGTTCCAGATCTTCAGCGTCTCGGGCAGCGCGGTCAGCGCGCAAAGCCAGCGCCTCAACATCGTCGCCAGCAATCTGGCCAATGCCGACACCGTGGCCGGCCCCGACGGCCAGGCCTACAAGGCGCGCCAGGTGGTGTTCCAGACCGCGCTGATGGGTGCCGGCGAGAACCTCGGCGCCGCCGGCGTGCGGGTGGCCCAGATCAGCGAAGACCAGACCGAGGGCCGGCGCGTGCACGACCCCAAGCACCCCAAGGCCGACGCCGAGGGCTATGTGACCTACAGCAATGTCAACACGGTGGAAGAGATGGTCAACATGATCTCGGCCTCGCGTTCCTATCAAAACAATATCGAGGTGATGAGCACGGCCAAGAGCCTGCTGCTCAAGACCTTGCAACTGGGCCAGGGCTGAGCCCGGGCCGGGAGGACTCCTGATGGACGTCGCAACGCTCAACAAGCTCAACGGTGGCAGCGGCACCGCCTCGGCCACCAAGAACGCGGCCGATACCCAGGACCGCTTCCTGAAGCTGCTGGTCGCGCAGATGCAGAACCAGGACCCGATGAACCCGATGGACAATGCCCAGGTGACCAGCCAGATGGCGCAGATCCAGACGGTCACCGGCGTGCAGGGCCTGAACACCACGATCCAGGGCCTGAGCTCGCAGTTCACCCAGCTGCAGGCGCTGCAATCGGTGGCCCTGGTCGGCCACGATGTGGCGCTGGCCAGCAACAATCTGGTGATCAACAAATCCGCCGACGGCGTCGCCACCGGCAAGGGCTCCTACGACCTGACCGGCGCCGCCGACAAGGTCAAGCTCGAGGTGCTGAGCCCGGCCGGCCTGGTGGTCGACACGGTGGAGCTCGGCGCCCAGAGCGCCGGCCTGCACAAATTCAGCTGGCCGGCCGACAAGGCGGTGGGTTACGACAGCCTGAATTTCCGCATCACCGCCAGCCGCGGCACGGCCCAGGTCGCCTCGACGCCCTACGCCACCGACAAGGTGGTCGCCGTCAGCACCAATGGCACCAAGCTGCAGGTCAAGCTCGAAGGCATGGGCATCGTCGACTACAGCCTGATCAAGATGGTCGACTGACGACCGCCCCCTCCCGATACCGATACCGCACAGTTTCAAGGACAAGCATCATGGGATTCCAACAAGGTCTCTCCGGTCTGAATGCCTCGAGCAAGAACCTCGATGTCATCGGCAACAACATCGCCAATGCCAACACCTATGGCACCAAGTCCTCGCGCGCCGAGTTCTCCGATATGTATGCCACCGCGCTCAACGGTGCCGGCGCCAATAACGTGGGCATCGGCGTGCAGTTGGCGGCTGTGGCCCAGCAGTTCACCCAGGGCAATATCTCGATCACCGAGAACCCGATGGACCTGGCGATCAACGGCGGCGGCTTCTTCCAGCTCAGCGACGGCAAGAGCCCGGTGGTCTACAGCCGCAACGGCCAGTTCAAGGTCGACCGCGAAGGCTTCATCGTCAACAACGACAAGCTCAAGCTGCTCGGCTATCCGGCCGACGGCACCGGCGTGATCCAGCCGGGCCTGGCCCAGCCGCTGCAGCTGCCCACCAAGGGCATCGAGCCGCAGACCACGGCCAATATCAAGATGGAGTTCAACCTGGACTCGCGCGCCAAGCCGACCGCGCCCTACACCCTGTCCGACCCGGCCGACCCGAACTCCAAGGTCGACGGCCTGGGCATCAAGCTCAAGGACCCGACCACCTACAACAACGCCACCTCGCTGACCGTCTATGACCAGAAGGGCCAACCGGTCGCGGTGACGCTGTACTACCAGCGCGCCCACAACCCCGACGCCAGCGGCAACACGGTCTGGAACGTCTACGTGACGGCCAATGGCGAGCCGGTCAGCGTCGCCGCCGACGGCTCCGACATCACCGCCCCGGACAAGAACGAGCCGCCGCTGCCGTACGCCCAGCTGACCTTCCCGCCGACCGGCGGCAGCCCGGTGTTCCCGCCGCCCGGCACCCTGCTGGACCTGCGCATCCCGGCCGGCACCAACTCGGCCGGCGCGCCGACCCTGCCCATCCCCTTCGACCCCGCCGGTCCGGCGATCCGCTTCGATGTGCTGGGCGCCACCGAGAACGGCTCCAGCTTCGCCGTCACCGATCTGACCCAGGACGGTTATGCGCCGGGCCAGCTGACCGGCATCGTGGTCGAGGAAACCGGCGTCGTCACGGCCCGCTACTCGAACGGCGAATCCAAGCCGGCCGGCCAGCTGGAGTTGGCCAACTTCCGCAATATGCAGGGCCTGCAGCCGCTGGGCGGCAATATCTGGGCCCGCACCAACACCTCGGGCGACCCGGTGGTGGGCACGCCCGGCGACGGCAATATGGGCGCGCTGCAGCCCGGCGCGCTGGAGGAGTCGAATGTGGACCTGACCGCCGAGCTGGTGAATATGGTGACCGCGCAGCGCACCTACCAGGCCAATGCCCAGACCATCAAGACCCAGGATCAGGTACTGCAGACCCTGGTGAACCTGCGCTAACCCCCGACTGAGGCCAGACCATGGACCGCATGATTTACCTGTCGATGGCCGGCGCGAAGGCGTCGATGCAGCGCCAGGATGTGCTGGCCAACAACCTGGCCAATGTCTCGACCAATGGCTTTCGCGCCGAGCTACAGGCTTTCCGGGCCGTGCCGGTGCGCGGCGACGGTGCCAGCACCCGTGCCTATGCGCTGGAAACCACGATAGGCCACAGCGACCAGCCCGGCGTCATCAACACGACCGGCCGCAATCTGGACGTGGCGATGCAGGGCAATGCCTGGCTGGCCGTGCAGGGCCTGGACGGCACCGAGGCCTACACCCGGGCCGGTGCCATCGATGTCAATGCCGAAGGTCTGCTGGTGCTGCGCAACGGCCTGCAGGTGCTCGGCGACGGCGGGCCCATCACGGTGCCGCCGGACAGCGAGGTCCATATCGGCGGCGACGGCACCGTCACCGCCAAGCTGCCGACCGGCAACCCGATCAATATCGGCCGGCTCAAGCTGGTCACGCCCGAGGCGCCGCTGACGCGCGGCAGCGACGGCCTGTTCCGCGCCGCCGACGGCGACCTGCCGGCCGACCCGAATGCCCGGCTGCAGGACGGCGCGCTGGAGGGCAGCAATGTCAGCCCGGTCGAGACCATGGTCAGCATGATCGCTGCGGCCCGCCAGTTCGAGCAGCAGATGAAGCTCTTGCAGATCGCCCAGACCCAGGGCCAGCAATCCGCCAAGCTGCTTGGCACGACTCAATAAGGACGCGCGCCATGATCCGCTCACTCTGGATTGCCAAGACCGGGATGGAAGCCCAGCAAATGCAGCTGGACACCATCTCGCACAACCTCTCCAACGTCGCCACCAACGGCTTCAAGCGCTCGCATGCGGTGTTCGAGGATCTGATCTATCAGAACCTGCGCCAGACCGGCGCCAACACCACCGAGCAGACGGTGCTGCCGACCGGCCTGCAGGTGGGCCTGGGCGTGCGCCCGGTGGCCACCTCGCGCAACTTCAGCCAGGGCAATCTGCAGCAGACCAGCAACAACCTGGACCTGGCGATCAAGGGCAATGGCTTCTTCCAGATCCAGATGCCCGACGGCACGACCAACTACACCCGCGACGGCAGCTTCCAGCTCGACGCCAACGGCCAGATCGTCACCAACAACGGCTACACGGTGCTGCCCGGCATCACCGTGCCCAACAACGCCCAGACCCTGACCATAGGCCAGGACGGCACCGTCAGCGTCACGGTGCCGGGCAATCCGCTGCCGCAAACCCTGGGGCAGATCCAGGTGGCCAATTTCGTCAATCCGGCCGGCCTGGATCCCAAGGGCCAGAACCTGTTCGCCGAAACCGCCTCCTCCGGCACGCCCAATGCCGGCGCCCCGAATGCCAACGGCCTGGGCGCGCTACAACAGGGTTTTGTTGAAACCTCCAATGTCAATGTGGTGGAGGAGCTGGTGCAGATGATCCAGACCCAGCGCGCCTACGAGCTGAACTCCAAGGCGGTGCAGACCTCGGATCAGATGCTGCAAAAGCTCACCCAGATCTAAGGCCCGGGAGATCCATCATGCGCACGCCATTGATCCCGCCGATCTCTTCGCTGGCCATCGCCCTGCTGCTGGGCGGTTGTGCCAACCTGCAACAACCCCGCGTCGAGCTGCAAAGCACCCCGGTGGTGCAGCTGCCGCTGCTGCCGCCCGCTGCGGCGGCCAATGGCGCGATCTACCAGTCGGCCAGCTACCGCCCGCTGTTCGAGGACCACCGCGCCCGCCTGGTCGGCGACACGGTCACGATACAGATCGTCGAGCGCATCAGCGCCAGCCAGAGCTCCAGCAGCGCGTTGGACAAGAGCGGCAGCCTGGCCGGCAGCGTCACCGCCCTGCCCGGCGTCAGCCCGAGCTCCTTCGGTCGCGCCTCGGTCGGCGCCAGCTCGGCCAACACCTCGGCCGGCAAGGGCAGCAACCAGAACACCAATGAATTCAGCGGCAGCATCACGGCCGTGGTCACCGGCGTGCTGCCCAACGGCCACCTGATGATCACCGGCGAGAAGCAGATCGGCGTCAACAACAACGTCGACGTGCTGCGTTTCTCCGGCCAGGTCGACCCGCGCGCCATCCAGCAGGGCAATAGCGTGTCCTCGGCGGCGGTGGCAAATGTGCGCATCGAGCAGCGCGGCCGGGGCGCGACCGATCAAGCGCACGGAATAGGCTGGTTGTCACGCTTCTTTTTAAGCCTTTCACCGACTTAAGTTTGCCCAGAATCGGTCGCATAAGTCTTTGATGCGACCGCCATGCAAACCCTCCTCCTGAACCCCTTCAAGCCGCTGCTCGCGCTGCTGCCATTGCTGATGGCTGCGCTGCTGAGCGGCCCGGCCGAGGCGGCCCGCATCAAGGAAGTGGCCGCCGTGGCCGGCGTGCGCAGCAATCCATTGAGTGGCTACGGGCTTGTCGTCGGTCTGGACGGCACCGGCGACCAGACCACCCAAGCCCCCTTCACCGGCCAGAGCCTGGCCGCGATGCTGCAGCAGTTCGGCGTGATGCTGCCGCCGGGCGTGACCATGCAGCCCCGCAATATCGCCGCCGTGATGGTCACCACCCAGCTGCCGGCCTTTGCCCAGCCGGGCCAGCCGCTGGACATCGCGGTCTCCTCGATCGGCAATGCCAAGAGCCTGCGCGGCGGCACGCTGATCGCGACGCCCTTGCGCGGCGCCGATGGCCAGGTCTACGCGATCGCCCAGGGCAATCTGGTGGTCGGCGGCGCCGGCGCCTCGGCCGGCGGCTCCAAGGTGCAGATCAATCATCTGAGTGCCGGCCGCATCCCGGGCGGCGCCCTGGTCGAGCGTGCGGTGCCGACCGCGCTGCAGACCGGCGACTTCATCCAGCTCGACCTGAATTCGATCGACTACACCACCGCCCGCGCGGTGGCCGCCGCGATCAACCGCGCCAAGGGCCCGGGCACCGCCCAGGCCCTGGACGGCCGGGTCGTGCGCGTGCGCGCACCGAGCAACCCGGACGAGCGCGTCAGCTTCCTGGCCGATATGGAAAACCTGCCGCTGGATCTGGCCGTGCCGGCCGCCCGCGTCGTCATCAATGCCCGCACCGGTTCGGTCGTGATGAACCAGGCCGTCACGCTGGCCGCCTGCGCGGTGGCCCATGGCAATCTGTCGGTCACGATCAGCTCGACCCCGGTGATCAGCCAGCCCAACGCCCTGTCGGGCGGCCAGACCGTGGTGGCCCAGAAGACCGATATCGCAATCAACCAGGCCCCCGGCGCGCTGATTCAGCTGCCGGCCGGGGCCCAGTTGTCCGAGGTGGTGAAGGCGCTGAACGCGCTGGGCGCCACGCCCCAGGATCTGCTGGCGATTCTGCAAGCGATGAAGAGCGCCGGCGCGATCACCGCCGAGCTGGAGGTGATTTAAATGTTGTACCCCCACGTTCACTTCGTTCTCTGCCCCCTGAGGGGGCGTTCAGCGCCCTTCGGGCGGCCGGGCGGGCGCTGAGATGTCCTTCAATCCTCTACCCCTGAGCACCCGCAGCAGCGCCGGCTCGGTCAGCGACAACCGCAGCATCGAATCGCTGCGCGCGGCCGCCGCGCGCGACCCCAAGGCCAGCATCCGCGAGACCGCCAAGCAGTTCGAATCGCTGTTCATGCAAGAGGTGATGAAGAGCATGCGCGCCTCCACGCTGTCCTCGGGCATGCTGGAGAACTCGGCCACCCAATTGGGCACCGAGATGCTGGACACTCAGTTCGCCGGCAAGATGACCGGCCTGCCCGGCGGCCTGACCGACGCGATCACGCGCCAGCTGCAGCGCCAGATGGGCGTGGCCGCCGAGCCCGCCAAGCCGCTGCAGCCGCTGCCGGCGCTGGCCAAGAAGAACATTGCCCCCCATGTGCAGAGCTTCATCCAGAAGCACGACGACGCCGCCAAGGCCGCCGAGCAGCAGACCGGCATCCCGGCCAGCTTCATGATTGCCCAGGCCGCCCACGAATCGGGCTGGGGCAAGCGCGAGATCACCGGCAAGGACGGCACGCCCTCCTTCAACGTCTTCGGCATCAAGGCCACCGCCGGCTGGACCGGCAAGGTCGCCGAGGTGCAAACTACCGAGTACATCAACGGCAAGCCGCAGAAGGTGATGGCCAAGTTCCGCGCCTACGACAGCTACGAGGATTCGTTCAAGGACTATGCACGCCTGATCGGCACCAACGCCCGCTACAAGGATGTGGTGGCCAAGGCCGACACTGCCGAAGGTTTCGCTCGCGGCCTGCAGAAGGCCGGCTACGCCACCGATCCCGACTACGCCAGCAAGCTGGCTCGTGTCATCAACACCACTGTGCGCGTGCAGCGCGCGCTGGCCTGATGCGCAGACCAGCGTAAGAAGAGAGCCAAGCCATGGGAACCTCCGCACTGTTATCGCTGGGCATGCGCGCCATGTTCGCCAACCAGGCCGCGCTGCAGACCATTGGCCAGAACATCGCCAATGCCAACACGCCCGGCTACTCGCGCCAGAGCGTCACGCTGACCACCCCCGAGGGCCAGTTCACCGGCTCGGGCTACTTCGGCAAGGGCGTCAATGTCCAGACCGTCACGCGCGCCCACAACGAGTTCCTCAGCAAGGAAGCGGCCGGCAGCAAGTCGGTGGCCTTCATGGACGCCACCCATGCCACCCAGCTGATCCAGCTGGAGAAGCTCTTCCCTCCGGGCGAGCGCGGTCTGGGCCAGGCGGCCAACCAGTTCCTCAATGCGATGGTCGACGTTTCCAGCCGGCCCTCCGATCTGTCGGCCCGCCAGGTGGTGCTGGGCCGGGCCAATGAGTTGGCCTCGCGCTTCGCCAGCACCGGCCAGCAGCTGGCCGATCTGCAGGCCGGCGTGGTCAGCGATCTGCGCGCCAATGTCGATGTCGTCAACCAGCTCAGCAAGCAGATCGCGGCGGCCAATGACCAGATCGCCCGTGCCAACGGCTCGGGCCACACCTCCAACGACCTGCTCGACAAGCGCGACCAGCTGATCTCCGAGCTGAGCCAATATGTCAAGGTCAGCACCCTGCCCTCCAGCGACGGCACGGTCGGCGTCTTCATCGGTGGCGGCCAGCGCCTGGTGCTGGGCTCGCAGGCCCAGGACCTGTCGCTGACGCCAGATCCCTATGACGGCTCGCGCGTGCAGCTGAGCATCGACGAAGCCAACGGCGCCCGCGTGCTGGACGAGAGCAGCCTGACCGGCGGCTCGCTGAGCGCCTTGCTGAAATACCAGAACAAGGACTTGCAGGACGCCCGCAACCTGGTCGGCCAGATGGCCGTCGCGATGGCCGAGCGCGTCAACGGCCAGCAGAAGCTGGGCCTGGATCTGTCCGGCACGGCCGGCTCCAATATCTTCTCCTATGCCCAGCCGCGCGCGCTGCCCTCGAACACCAATGCGCGCAATCCGGACGGCAGCTTCGCGTCAACCCTGAGCCTGTCAATCAAGGACGCGACCCTGCTGCGCGCCGAGTCCTATGTGCTGAAGGCCGACCCCAGTGGCGCGCCCGGCCAGTATGTGATGACGACCCGGCCGGGCGGCACCAGCGTCAGCCTCAGCGACACCCAGATCGAGCAGCAGTACGGCTTCACGATCACCGCCGGCGGCGCGCCGATGGGCCCGAACGACAGCTTCCTGCTGGAGCCGGTGGCCCAGGCCGCCGTGACGATGAAGCGCGAGCTTGATGCCCCCAGCGGCATCGCCGCCGCCTCGCCGATCACCGCCGTGACCGGCACCGCCAATACCGGCACCGCCACCATCGCCTCGCTGTCGGTGGCCAACAGCAGTTTCGCGCCGGCCCAGTACCCGGTGGCCATCGTGTTCCAGGGTGTCAACAACACCGACCCGAGCAAGCCGCCCGGCGTCGACTATGTGATGACGATGAACGACGGCACCATCGTCAACGGCACCTGGTATCCGGGCGAGGCAATGGGCAACTACCCGCTGCCGGCCGGCGACTTCGGCTTCCGACTCGCGCTCAACGGTGTGCCCAAGGCCGGCGATACCGTCAATATCGACCCCACCAAATCGGTCGCCACCAACAACGGCAATGCCCAGGCCTTCCTCGGCCTGCAGAAAGAAGCCTTCATCGGCCGCGGCCAGAACGGCGTCGGCGCCACCCTGACCGACGCCTACGCGACCGCGATGTCCGATATCGGCTCGCGCGTGCAGGGCGCGGCCTATCTGTCCGAGGTCTCCACCAGCGTGGCCAGCAATGCCGAGTCGGTGCGCAGCAGCCAGGCCGGCGTCAACCTCGATGAGGAAGCCGCGCGGCTGATGCAATACCAGCAGGGCTACCAGGCCGCTGCCAAGGTGCTGCAGGCCGGCCAGACCATTTTTGACGAGTTGCTCAGGATCGCGGCGCGCTGAAACGCGCCCCGCCCCCTCTAGCCGTCCCTTTCGGAGAATCCAGCATGCGCGTCAGTACCGCCAATATGTTCGACAGCAGCATCTCGACGCTGCAGCGGCGCCAGCAAAGCATGCAGGAGAGCCAGCAGAAGCTGACCTCGGGCAAGCGCATCGAGTACGCCAGCGACGACCCCACCGGCGCGGCCCGCGCCGAGCGCGCGCTGGCCTCGATCGAGCGGGTCGATGCCAACCAGCGGGCGCTGGAGGCCAGCCGAAACAATATGTCGCTGGGCGAGTCGGCGCTGGGCGATGCCAACGAGATCCTGCAGCAGATCCGCGAGGCCATGGTGGCCGCCGGCAATGCCACCTACAGCGATCCCGAGCGCGAAGGCCTGGCCAAGAAGATCACCGGGCTGCGCGACCAGTTGCTATCGATCGCCAACCGCCCCGACGGCTCGGGCGGCTTTGTCTTCGCCGGCCAGGGCGCCGAGGGCGCGCCCTTCATCGATGCGCCCGGCGGCGTGACTTACATCGGCACACCCGGCTCGGTGCAAAGCGGCAATCTGGAACAGTACGCGATGAGCATCGACGGGCGTATGGCCTGGGAGCAGGCCCGCAGCGGCAATGGCAGCTTCGTCACCGCCGTGCAGCCCAACACCATTGACCCCACCAACCCGCCAGCCAAGAGCTGGATCGATGCCGGCCGCGTCAGCAACCCGGCCCTGCTGACGGGTTCGAGCTACCAGGTCCAGGTCAGCGGCACCGGCGCCACGGCCACCTACTCGGTGCTGGATATCACCAATGGCACGACCGTCGCCACCGGCCCCTTCGCCTCGGGCAAGACCATAGACTTCGACGGCATCAGCGTGACGCTGACCGGCCAGGCTGCCGACGGCGATATGTTCAGCATCGAGCCGTCCACGGTGGGCCTGGGCGTCTTCGATGTGCTGGACGGCACCATCGCCGAGCTGCGCACGCCGCTGCGCGGCGATACGCAGATCGCCCAGACCAACGCGATGCGGCTGCGCGACCTCGACTCGGTGATCGGCAATATGCAGAACATGCGCACCGAAGTCGGTGAGCGCCTGAACAATCTGGACGGCAGCCAGTCGCGCATGAGCTCGCTGAAGCTCTACAACCAGACCGAGCAGTCGGCCGCCGAGGACCTGGACATGATCCAGGGCATTTCCGATTTCCAGAACCAGCAAGCCGGCTACGATGCGGCCCTGAAGACCTATGCCTCGGTGCAGCGCATGTCGCTGTTCCAGTACCTCAATCTCTGAGCCTCGATGACCACCAACTCCCACAGCATTCTCGGCAGCCTGGCCCTCGGCTACGCCCCCATGATCGACCGGCAGCGCATGGTCACCGCGACCCGGCTGACCGTCTTCCCGCTGCGCCCCGATGCCCGGCTCGATGCCGGCGAGCTGCTCGCCGCTGTCGCCGAGGCCTGGCCCGCCGATGGCGGCCCGGCCGTGCTGAACGTGCTCAGCGAAAGCCTCTTGCAAGGCCTGCTGGCCAGCCCGCCCAGCGCCAACCTGATGCTGGAGCTGCCGGCCTTCATGGCCACCGACCCGGCCCACGCCGAGGCCTTGCTGGCGCTGAAGAAAAACGGCAACACCCTGCTGCTCAAGGGCCGGCCGCTCAACGAGCTGGCCACCGAGCTGCAGGCCTGCTTCAAGTACGTCGCGCTCGATCTGGAGGACCAGCGCGCCAATCCGGCCCCGGTCGGCGCCCTGCCCAAGCTGATCTCGGGCCTGCGCGGCGCCGAGGATGTCGAGGCCGGCTTCGCCAGCGGCGCCGTCGGCGTGCTGGGCTGGCCGCTGGACGGCGCCTATGACGCACCGGCCGGCAACGCCAAGACCGAGATCCAGGCCGATCTGCAGGTCATCGTCCAGCTGATGAGCCAGGTCGACCAGGGCGAGGACATCGACAAGATGGAAGCCACGCTCAAGCGCGACCCCAGCCTGGCCTTCAAGCTCTTGCGCTATATGAACTCGGCGGCCTTCGGCCTGCCGGTCGAGGTGTCCTCGTTCCGCCACGCCATCATGCTGCTGGGCTTTGCCCGCCTGAAGCGCTGGCTGGCACTGCTGCTGACGACGGCCAGCAAGGACCACAGCATGCGCCCGGTGATGTATGGCGCGCTGCGTCGCGGCCTGCTGCTGGAGGAGCTGTCCAAGGGCATGGGCGACGCCGAGGCGCGCGACGAGATGTTCATCTGCGGCCTGTTCTCGCTGCTGGACCATATGCTCAAGCAGCCCTTCTCGCGCCTGCTGCAGTCGATCCCGGTGCCCGAGCGCGTGCGCCAGGCCCTGGTCGAGCAGACCGGCCCCTACAAGCCCTATCTGGATCTGGTGCAGGCGATCGAGTCCGAGTCGGTGTTCGACTACCGCCACGCCGCCGAGCAGCTGATGCTGGGCGCCGAGGAGATCAATCACGCGCTGCTGCGCGCGCTGGCCAAGGCCCGCCAGCTGGAGTGAGCGGCAGGCCTCGCTACACTGCGGGCGCCATGCCCACCTCGCCCGCCCAGCTCTCGCTGCTGCCCCAGGACCTGGCCGCCTTGCGCGGCCTGATGGGCCTGCTCAGCGACCCGGTGCTGGTGCTGGACGCCGAGCTGCGCGTGCTGGAGGCCAACACGCCGGCCCAGCAACACCTCGATGTCGTGATCGGCCACGGCCTGCAGGCCAGCCTGGGTGGCCGTCTGCACGACTGGCTGCGGCTGGCCAGCGCGGCCCAGGCGCAGGGCCGGCGCGCCCCGCCGACCCCGGCCCTGGCCCTGAACGGCGGCGGCCGCGCCCATCTGAGCCTGCTGGCCTTGCTGGCCGAGGAGGAAGATCCGGCCCGCTGGCTGCTGCACGCCCGGGTCCAGCAGGCCGTGGTGCCGCTCAGTCCACCGCTCAAGGCGCTGAAACGCCCGGCGGCGGCCGCGCCGGCGGCCGATCCACCAGGCACCGAGATCGGCGCGACCTGGGCCCGCGAGCTGGTGCACATCTTCTGGTCCTCGCCCTTCCCGGCCTATCTGCTCGACGGCCAGCAACGCCTGCAGGCCGCCAATGCGGCCTTCGCCGAGCTGTGCGGCCGCGAGCCCTCGGCCCTGCAGGGCCTGGCGCTGGCCGAGCTGCTGGCGCCGGGTGAGCGCGCCGGCCTGCGCCCGGCGCGTCCGA